>JBQCJQ010000050.1:0-6676 GCA_051952615.1 Humibacter sp. | reverse complement strand
CACCGCGTACGACGCGACGGATGCCGCCGCCGACCGCGTGCGCCGCGCCGACGAGGCCTTGCGCAAGGCCACCGTGCGACGCGCGACCGCACAGGGATTGACGATGGGCGCGGTGTCACTGCTCGCGGGAGCGGCGTCGCTCGCCGCACTGGCCGCCGCCATGCCCGGACTTGTCGCCGACGGTTCGGGAACCAGCGGACTCACAGGGCCGCAGCTCGCCGTCGTGGTTCTGCTGCCGATGGCCGTCTTCGAGGTGTTCGGACCCGTGCCGCTCGCGCTCGCATCGTGGCGGCAGGTGCGAGGGGCCGCGCAGCGCATCGCGGACACGGTCCCCTCCACCGTCCCGGCCGAGCTCCCGACCGAGACGGCCTCGCCGACCGGCACCGGCCCTGCGCTGGGGTCGGGCATCGTGCTCAGAGGCCTGACTGCACGGTGGCCCGCGCGAAAGGATGCCGAAGACGACACCGCTGCAGACTCCGGCCGCCTGGTCGACGTCGACCTCGCCATCGCCCCCGGCGAGCGGGTGCTCGTCACCGGACCGACCGGCGCGGGCAAGACGACGCTCGCGCACGCGCTCGTGCGCTTCCTCGAGCACGACGGCGACTACCTGATCGGCGGCGTGGAGACCCGTTCTCTCGCATCCGACGACGTGAGGCGCACGGTAGGCCTGTGCGAGCAGGCGCCGTACCTCTTCGACGAGTCCATCCGCCAGAACTTGCTCTTCGCACACGACACCGCGTCGGACGACGACCTGCTGCGCACGCTCGACCGCGTCGGGCTCGCCGACTGGGTGCGGGAACGCGGCGGACTCGTTGCGCGTGTCGGCGAACGCGGCAGGCTCGTCTCTGGCGGCCAGGCCCAGCGCATCGCCCTCGCCCGTGCCCTGCTCGCAGAATTCCCGGTGCTCGTGCTCGACGAGCCGACGGCGGGCGTCGACCCCGCAGCGTCAGACGCCCTGCTCGCAGACCTGCTCGGGGCCGTCCCCTCCGACCGCGCGATCGTGCTCATCTCGCACGTCGCCGTACCGCAGGGACTCGTCGACCGCGAGGTCCGAATCGAATCCGGACGCCTCGTCGAAGAGCATCCGCTCGGGCTGGCCGGATGACGCCCCAGCGACGTCGTCCGGTGGCGAGACTCAGCTCATAGCCCGCTCTCCCTCAGCCGATTACCCGCTCCAACTCAGCTGGGAAGCGCTCCCGACTCGGCCACCGAACATTCACCTTTTGTGAGTGAAGCCGCCGCGGAGGCCGCTTGTAGCGTTGAATCCACGCGGAACCGACACCCAGCAGGGCACAGGCCGCAGGAGTTCGCGGGGGACGCGGGCATGCACTAGAGGTGGGGCGACGCATGAGCGATCTAGACCTGGCGCGGCTGCAGTTCGCATTCACGAGCATTTATCACTTCTTCTTCGTGCCCATGACGATCGGCATGGCCATCCTCGTCGCCATCCTCCACACGAGGTGGCACCGCAAAGGCACCCCCGAGCTGAAGCGCGTGCTGCGTTTCTTCGGCGGCCTGATGCTCATCTCCGTCGCGGTCGGCGTGGTCACAGGGCTCGTGCAGGAGTTCGAGTTCGGCACCAACTGGTCCCAGTACTCCCGCTTCGTCGGCGACGTCTTCGGCGCACCGCTGGCCATGGAGGGTCTCGTCGCCTTCTTCCTCGAGTCCACGTTCCTCGGGCTCTGGCTCTTCGGCTTCGGGGTGCTGCCGAGAGGCCTGCACCTGCTGACCGCGTGGATGGTCCCGGTGGGCGCGTGCCTGTCGGCGGTGTTCATCATCGCCGCCAACTCGTGGATGCAGAACCCGACCGGCTACACCGTCAACTCCCAGACCGGCCGCGCCGAGCTCACCTCGATCGGCGCCCTCTTCACCAATCCGATCTTCATCTGGGGCTACATCCACGTCATCGTCGCGGCCCTCATCTTCGGCGGGTGTCTGATGCTCGCGGTCTCCGCATGGAACCTGCGCAAGAAGCGGAATGTCGCCGAGTTCACCTCGACGGCGAAGCTGGCCATCGTCATCGTCTTCATCGCGGCGCTGGTGCAGTTCCCGGTCGGCGGACGGCTCGGCATCAACGAGACCACCTACCAGCCGATGAAGATCGCCGCGGCGGAGGCCAACTGGACGACCTGCCAGCCCTGCTCGTTCTCCGTACTTCAGATCGGCGGCTGGACCGCCAGCGACCCGCCGACCAAGATCATCGAGATCCCTCACCTGCTCTCCGTGCTCGCGACCGGCACCTGGAACGGCAAGGTCGAAGGCCTCACGCCGCTCAACCAGCAGTACAACCAGCAGTTCGGGCAGGGCGACTACATCCCACCCGTCGAGATCCAGTACTGGTCGATGCGCGTCATGGCGTACGGCGGCACGCTGCTCGCGATCTTCGGCGCGTGGGGACTGTTCCTGATGTGGCGGCGCAAGGTGCCGTCAGCCCGGGTGTTCCTCTGGATCTCCAGTTGGGTGATGGTCACGCCGTTCTTCATGGCGACAGCCGGATGGCTGCTCACCGAGAACGGCCGCCAGCCATGGATCGTGCAAGGTCTGATGCTCACCAAGAACGGCCTATCGGGGTCGGGGTCGGCATCGCAGATCATCACGAGCCTGGTCATCCTCGGCGTGCTCTACCTGTCCATCGGAATAGTTGCGACGGTGCTGATGATCCGCCACGCTCGGCGCGGCATCCCGGATGAACCCGTCGACGGCACGCCCGACGAGCAGGACCGATCGAGCGACGCGACGCCGTCGCTGACGTACTGAGAGGAGCCGGCTCATGGTGCTTCCTACGCTGTGGTTCGTCATCGTCGCCTTCTTCTGGACCGGCTTCTTCATTCTGGAAGGGTTCGACTTCGGCGTCGGCGCGCTGCACAAGATCATCGGCAGGGACGACATCGAGCGCCGCGTCGTGATCAACACGATCGGACCGGTCTGGGACGGCAACGAGGTCTGGCTCATCGTCGCTGCCGCCTCGATGTTCGCGGCGTTCCCCGGCTGGTACGCCACCTGGCTCTCCGCGCTGTACCTCGTGGTCTTCCTGTTGCTCGCCGCCCTCATCCTGCGCGGCGTCTCGTTCGAGTTCCGCAACAAGTTCCAGGGCTCTGGGTGGCGCGCGACCTGGAGCTGGACGCTCACGATCGGCTCGGTCTTCGCACCGCTTCTCATCGGCCTCGGCCTCGGCGATCTGCTCGCCGGGCTGCCCGTCAACGTGAACGGCGACTTCACCGGCTCGTTCGCCGACCTGCTCACCCCCTTCGGCATCGTGCTCGGCATCACGCTGGTCGTGCTGTGCCTACTGCACGGCGCCACCTTCCTCACCCTGCGCACGACCGATGCGGTGCTCTCGCGAGCACGCGGCGCGATGAGGGTCCTCGTCATCCCGGGCGCCGTTCTCGCCGTC
This sequence comes from Humibacter sp., assembly GCA_051952615.1. Classification (GTDB taxonomy): domain Bacteria; phylum Actinomycetota; class Actinomycetes; order Actinomycetales; family Microbacteriaceae; genus Humibacter. The sequence continues at coordinate 3,282 of JBQCJQ010000050.1, read as the reverse complement.
GTCGTCGCGGTCTGGACCGTGGTGCTCGCGCCGAACGGATTCTGGGGCATCCTGGCCGCCGCCCTTCCGATCCTCGGTGCGATCGTCGCCTGCTTCACCGGCCTCACCGGCAGGGCGTCCCGCCTCGCGTTCATCGCGACGACCGTCATGATCGGCGGAACCATGGTGACGCTCTTCGCGCACCTGTACCCGAACCTGCTCGTCTCCACGACCGACTCAGCGGCGACACTCACCGTCACGAACTCGTCGTCGAGCCACTACTCGCTTCAGGTCATGAGCATCGCAGCCCTCGTCATGGTCCCGATCGTCATCGCGTACCAGGTGTGGAGCTACATCGTCTTCCGCCGTCGGGTCACGGCGCCCGCGGTGACCGTCCCGTCGGAGAGCACGACTCCAGCGGTGACCCTCCCGTCGGAGAGCAGCTCGGCATAGGCCGCTTCGATCCCTCATCCCGTTAGGAAAGGCACCCGCATGAACAACGAGTACGACGTCATCATCATCGGTTCCGGGGCGGGCGGGGGCACGCTCGCCCACCGGCTCGCCCCGTCGGGCAAGCGCATCCTCATTCTGGAGAGAGGCGACTGGCTGCCTCGCGAGACGCAGAACTGGGATGCCACAGAGGTGTTCGTGCGCAACAGGTACGTCTCGAAGGACACCTGGTACGACGAGAAGGGCAAGGCCTTCCAGCCTCAGGTCCACTACAACGTGGGCGGCGCGACCAAGCTCTACGGCGCCGCGCTGTACCGGCTTCGCGCCGAGGACTTCGGCGAGCTGAAGCACTACGACGGCGTCTCGCCCGCCTGGCCGCTTCCGTACGACGCTTTCGAGCCGTACTACACGCAGGCCGAGGAGCTCTACCAGGTGCACGGCGTTCGCGGCGAGGACCCCACGGAGCCGCCGACCAGCGCGCCGTACCCGTGGCCTGCGGTGTCGAACGAGCCGCGCATCCAGCAGCTCTTCGACGACCTCACGAGCTCGGGCCTTCACCCGTTCCACGCCCCTGCGGGCGTCATGCTCAATGAGGCGAACATGGCATTCGGCCAGTGCATCCGCTGCGCGACCTGCGACGGGTTCCCGTGCCTCGTGCACGCGAAGTCGGACGCCGAGGTCGTCGCCGTTCGCCCCGCGATCGAGCACCCCAACGTGACGCTCGTGCGCAAGGCGGAGGTCACGCGACTCGTGACGGATGACGCAGGAAGCACCATCACCGAGGTCGTCGCCACCGTCGACGGCGAGGAGCAGCACTTCACCGGCTCGATCGTCGTCGTGTCGGCCGGTGCGGCGAACACCGCGAAGCTGCTGCTGCGCAGCGCGAACGACAAGCACCCGAACGGGTTGGCGAACGGCTCGGACCAGGTCGGCCGCAACTACATGTTCCACAACAGCATCGCCTTCCTCGCGATCTCGAAGGAGCGCAACGACACGCGCTTCCAGAAGACGCTCGGCGTGAACGACTACTACTTCGGCGACGACGAGTTCCCGTACCCGATGGGCAACATCCAGATGGTCGGCAAGAGTTCGGCGCCCATGTACCGGGGCGAGAAGCCGATCGAGACCAAGCTCGCCCCGACCTTCGCCCTCACCGAGCTGGCGACGCACGCCGTCGACTTCTGGCTGTCGACCGAGGACCTGCCGCTGCCCGACAACCGGGTGACCCTCGCCGCCGACGGCAACATCACGCTGAGCTACACCCAGAACAACCGCAAGCCGCTCGACGAGCTGTACCACCGCATCAAGCACCGCCTCAACCACCTCGGGTTCGACGAGCACAACATCGTCGAACGCAACGCGTACATGAAGAACGAGGTGCCGATCGCAGGATGCGCCCACCAGGCAGGCACCGCACGCTTCGGCACCGACCCCGCGACGTCCGTGCTCGACACGAACTGCAAGGCGCACGAGCTCGACAACCTCTACGTCGTCGACACGAGCTTCTTCCCGTCGATCGGCGCGGTGAACCCCGCGCTGACCGCTGCGGCGAACGCCCTTCGCGTCGGCGATCACCTGCTCGAGCGTCTGGGCTGAATGAGCACTGTGCTGAGACGAGCGATGGGCTGACATGAACGCGGGGCTGACATGACCGACGCCACGGCACACGCGGGAAGGGGGGCGCGCGGCGCCTCCCCTCTCGTGTACGGCGCTGGGCTCGCGCAGGGACTCGCGCTCGTCTGCTTCCCCGCCGCAGCCTCCGTGCTCACCTCGCCGAGCGGCTACGCCCTTTCGGCGACGCAGTACGGCTTCATGTTCGCCCCGCAGGTCATCCTCGCGATCACGGCAGCCGCCCTGACTCCCGTGCTCGCCCGCAGGTGGTCGCTGCAGCGCGTCTTCGGCATCGGTCTGGTCGCCGACCTGCTCGCGATGCTGCTCCTCGTGGTCAGCCTCTGGCCGTCGCCGTCGACCCTGGCCTACGTCATCCTGCTGTTCGCGACGGGATGCCTGGGCATCGGGTTCGGCGCGTGCGTGTCGTCGCTCAACCAGTTCGCCGCGGCACTCCGGCCCGGGCGGGAAGACCGCAGTGTCCTCACTCTGAACGTCATGCTCGGCCTCGGAACGGCGCTCGCTCCCGTGCTGATCGCCATCCTTCTGCCCGACTGGTGGATCCGTCCCCTCATCGTCTCGGCGGCGCTCGTCGTCGCGCTCGTGGCGACCTGGCGCATCCGACTCGACCCCGGCTCGCCGGCCCCGACGGCATCGCGGGCAACGCCGGGCGCGCGTCGCCCACCGCTACCGGCCCGCTTCTGGTGGTATGTCGCGGCGGTCGTGCTCTACGGCATCTGCGAGACCCTGTTCGGCAACTGGTCGAGCCTCTACCTCTCGGGCGAACGGCACCTTCCGGTCGCCGCCGCCTCCGCCGCCCTCGCCGCATTCTGGGCGTTCGTCACCATCGGGCGCGTCATCGTCGCACTGCTGCCCGCGCGCATCCCGTCATGGGCCGTCTACATCCTGCTGCCCTTCCTGATCGCCCTCTCGAGCCTTGCGGTGGCGTCGGCGAGCGCTCCGACCGCTGCCGTGCTCGCTTACGCAGCCGCCGGCCTCGCCTGCTCCGCCATGCTCCCGCTCTCGGTGAGCTTCGCCGAGCGTGAGTTCGCCCGCTGGGGATCGACGTCGTCGGGCGAGCTCATCGCCGGGTACCAGGTGGGCTACGGCATCGCTGCGTTCGGCGTGGCGCCGCTCACTGCCGCGACCGGCATGACCATCGGTTCCGTGTACGTGGTCGGTGCAGGCGTCGCGGTGCTTCTCGCCGCTGCCGCGATCACCATCTCCCGCGGACGCGCCATACGC
>JBQCJQ010000049.1:0-12617 GCA_051952615.1 Humibacter sp. | reverse complement strand
TAGTGCTCCGGGGTCGGTGAAAGTCCGAACCGGCGGTGAAAGTCCGCGAACTGAGACACGGCGGAGGCCGAGAGGCCGAAGACGAGTCGAGGTTGAGCCGGTGGAATTCCGGCACCGACGGTGATGGCACGAACAGCGAGAGCTGTCCGTGCCAGAGTCCGGATGGGAGGCAGCACACGCACGGCCGCGTCAGCGTCCGTGCCGTCGGCGATATCCGACATCCCCGGGGTTCCGCCCCGCCGGCCACCAGGTCGGCAGGTTCTGAGAACGGAAAGACCGGGATGACCGACACAGGCGTTCCCCCGAGCGCGCGCCACTCCGAGCGCGCCGAGGGGCCGACCGGCTATGAGGCGACGATGCACCGCGCCCTCGAGCTGGCAACGCTCGGCCCCGCTCGCGGCGTGAACCCACAGGTCGGCTGCGTCATCCTCTCCCCCACCGGCGACGTGCTCGCCGAAGGCTGGCACCGCGGCGCCGGTACCGCGCACGCCGAGGTCGACGCGCTGTCGAAGCTCGCCCCGTCGGACGCGGTCGGCGCGACCGCGGTCATCTCCCTCGAGCCGTGCAACCACACCGGCCGCACCGGCCCGTGCAGCGTCGCGCTCATCAAGGCGGGCATCGCGCGCGTCGTCTACGCCGTCGACGACCCCGGTCACGCGTCACGTGGCGGCGCCCAGCGGTTGCGCGATGCGGGCGTCGAGGTGATCGCGGGAGTCGAGGCGGATGCCGCAACGAGGTTCCTGCAGGACTGGCTCACCGCGGCTCGCCTCGGTCGCCCCTACGTCACGCTCAAGTGGGCGAGCAGCCTCGACGGGCGCACAGCGGCGGCCGACGGCACCAGCAGGTGGATCACCGGCACGGCTGCCAGGCAGCACGTGCACGAACAGCGCGCGGCATCCGACGCCATCGTGGTCGGAACGGGAACGGTCCTCACCGACGACCCGAGCCTCACCGCGCGAGGGGACGCCGGCGAACTGCTCGAGCACCAGCCGATACCGGTCGTCCTCGGCGATCGGGTCGTGCCCGCGGATGCCGCCGTGCGCAGGCATCCGCAACCGGCGGTCTTCCTTCCCGGCCACGATCTGGACGCGATGCTCGTCGAGCTGCGCGAGCTCGGCATCCGCACCGCCTACGTCGAGGCCGGGCCCACGCTGGCGAGCGCGTTCGTTCGCGCCGGTCTCGTCGACGAACTGCACGTCTACCTCGCGCCGACCCTGCTCGGCGGTCCGCGTACCGCACTCGCCGACATCGGCGTCGCCACGATCTCCGACCAGCTCAGCCTCGAACTCGATCGAGTCGAGCGGCTCGGCAACGACGTTCTCGTCGTCGCACGCAACCCGTCAGCGGTCAGCCTCGACGCCATCGCCGTCGGCGCCGCGCGACAGGCGACATCAAGCCCAGCATCCATCCGGCAAGGAGCGTGACTGTGTTCACCGGAATCATCGAAGAGCTCGGCGAGATCATCGCCGTCGACCGCAGCGCCGATGCGGCGCGCATCACCGTGCGAGGGCCGCTCGCCGTCGAGGGGGCGAGGCACGGCGACTCCATCTCGGTGAGCGGCGTCTGCCTCACCGTCGTCGATCAGGGCGACGACTGGTTCACCGCAGACGTGATGGCGGAGACCCTCGCAGTGAGCACGCTCGACGCCGCGACCGTCGGCACGAAGGTCAACCTGGAACGCGCCGCGCTCGTGGGCGACCGGCTCGGCGGACACATCGTGCAGGGCCACATCGACGGCACCGCCACCGTGCTCGCCGTCACCCCCGGCGAGGCCTGGCGTGTGCTGCGGTTCAGCCTGCCGACCGGACTCGCCGCACTCGTCGTGCGCAAGGGATCGGTCGCCGTCGACGGTGTCTCGCTGACCGTCTCGACGGTGAGCGACGCGGATGCCCCGGCGCAGTGGTTCGAGGTCTCACTCATCCCCGAGACCCTCGCGGCCACAACCCTCGGCGAGCGCACCGTCGGCGACCTGGTGAACGTCGAGACCGACATCCTCGCCCGCCACGTCGAGCGGATGCTCGCCATCGCGCACACCGCACAGGATGGCGCCACGACGGCGACCCACGTACAGGCATCCGCAGAAGGGAGCGCGGCATGACGCTCGCAACCATCCCAGAGGCACTCGAGTCGCTGCGCGCCGGCAGGCCGGTGCTCGTCGCCGACAACGAGAGCCGCGAGAACGAGGGCGACGTCATCCTCGCCGCCGAGACCGCCTCGCAGGAGTGGCTGGCCTGGACCATCCGGCACACGTCCGGATTCGTCTGCGCGCCGATGACGAACGAGCTCGCCGACAAGCTCGAGTTGCCCGTCATGGTGGTCGACAACGAGGACTCGCGCGGCACCAACTACACGATCACGGTGGATGCCGCCGACCGGCTCTCCACCGGAATCAGTGCCGCCGACCGAGCCCACACGCTCCGGGTTCTCGCGGACCCCACCTCGACGGCCCGCAGCCTGCACCGGCCGGGACACATCGTCCCGCTCCGTGCCGTCGACGGCGGCGTTCGGGAGCGCGACGGTCACACCGAGGCGGCAGTGGACCTGCTCAAGCTGGCGGGCATGACGCCCGTGGGGGCCATCGCCGAGGTGGTCGCGGACGACGGCGAGATGATGCGTCTGCCAGAGCTCATCGAGTTCGGCGCGCGAGAGAACGTTCCCGTCATCACCATCGAGGCGTTGATCGCCTACCTGCAGGAGTTCCACTGCGACGCACCGCTCGAACCGGTGGACCCGGTTCCCGAGTCGTCGCGGGTGATCTTCGAGGTGGAGACGACGGTTCCCACGACCCACGGCCCATTCAGGGTGCGCGCCTACCGCGACCGCACGACGGGCGCGGACCACGTGGCGATCATCGCCGGCGACGTCCAGGAGTCCGGAGTGCTCGTTCGCGTGCACTCCGAGTGCCTGACCGGCGAGGCGTTCGGGTCGCTGAAGTGCGAGTGCGGACCCCAGCTGGATGCCGCACTCGACACCATCCAGCGCGACGGCGGCGTCGTCATCTACCTGCGCGGCCACGAGGGCAGGGGCATCGGACTGATCAACAAGCTGCGCGCCTACCGGCTGCAGGAGGAGGGCCTCGACACGCTCGACGCCAACCTCGCGCTGGGACTGCCCATCGACGCGCGGGACTACGGGGCGGCATCCGCGATTCTCGCCGACCTCGGCATCCGTTCGGTGCGACTGCTGACGAACAACCCCGACAAGGTGAAGCAGCTCAAGGAGCACGGCGTCACGATCGAAGAGCGCGTTCCGCTCGTCGTGGGTCTCGGTGCGCTGAACGAGCGTTACCTTGCCACGAAGCGCGATCGGCTCGGCCACCTGCTGCCCATCGCGGACTCCGAGCTGTCAGAGCTCGACGAGGACTTCGAGCGGCAGGCGGCCGCGACGTCGGATGACGAGCTGCTCGCCCACCACGTCACGGCGCGCGCCACGACCACCGACCGTCGGAACACGGACCACCGGAACACCGACCACCACAACATCGACGAGAAAGGCACCACCCGATGAGCGGAGCTGGCTCCCCCGAGCAGGAGCGACTGGACGCGACAGGACTGAAGATCGTGGTCGTCGCCGGCACCTGGCACACCGCCATCACCGATGGTCTCATCGCCGGAGCCGAGCGCGAGCTGACGGCATCCGGGGCGACCTGGTCGCTCGTGCGCGTTCCCGGCAGCTTCGAGCTCCCCGTCGTGAGCAAGGCGGCGCTGGATGCCGGAGCCGACGCCGCCGTCGCGTTGGGCGTGATCATCCGGGGCGGAACTCCGCACTTCGAGTACGTGTCGTCGGCTGCGACCGACGGCCTGACCAGGGTCGCGCTGGACACCGGGAAACCCGTCGGCTTCGGAGTGCTCACGCTGGACGACGAGCAGCAGGGGCTCGATCGGGCCGGACTGCCCGACTCCAAGGAGGACAAGGGCGCCGAGGCCGCGCACGCCGCGATCGCGACGGCGATCGCCCTGCGCGAGGTGCGGGCGGCCGCGTAGCGAGTCGTGCGCGGCGGGGGCGGGGCACCACGTGGCTCCGCGAACACTCCGCGTCGCCTGCTCGTGGTAGACACGGGTTTATGATCGATCGCCCGCGAGCCGACCCGCCGGTTGGCGGCACGCTCAGCTACATCGAATCCGTGATCCCCGCGCTCGTGCCGAGCGAGCAGCGCGTGGCCCGCGAGGCGATCGAGCACCCATCGGACGTCGCGATGATGTCCGCCGCAGATCTTGCCGCGCGCACCGGAACGTCGGCGGCGACGGTGATCCGAGCCTGCCAGAGTCTCGGGTTCAAGGGTTTCCAGCATCTGCGCCTGCTGCTCTTGCGCGATCTCCCTTCCCGCCGGGAGGCCGCCGTCGTCGACGGCGACGGCGCCCCGCGAGACTGGGTCCCCGCCATGTTCCGCTCCGCCGGCGAAGACCTGGCGAATGCCCTCGCCCCGCTCGACTTCGACGAGTTCGATCGAGCGGTGTCCGCCATCGCGAAGGCATCGAGGCTGCTCATCGTCGGCAACGGCGGGTCGGCACCGATCGCCCAGCTGGCGTCCCTCGGATTCATGATCTCGAGTCGCCCCTGTGAGGCGCCGGCCGACGCCGTCGTGCAGCAGTTGTCAGCGAGGGGACTCACCGAGGCCGACGTCTGCATCTGCATCAGCGGAAGCGGATCGAACAGCGTCACGCTGCGCGCCGCCGAAGCCGCGGTCGAGGCCGGCGCCACCGTCATCGGTGTCACCAGCTATCAGCGCTCGCGTCTGCACGAGCTCTCCGACATCACGCTGGTCTGCGGCGCCTCGATCTCACAGTGGTCGACGGGACTCATCACCGGAAACGTCGCCCATGTGCTTCTCTTCTCGGCCCTCGAGCTCGCTTTGGCGGCGGCCGCCGGACGCCCGGCCTCCGACCCGGATGTCATGGACGAGGTCATGACCGTGGTCGGGCGCGACACCACCGACGACAACGAAGACACCTCCGGCGATCTCGCCTGAACTCTCACGCCGTCCGGGAACGGCCACCTGGTGGCCCCTGGAGACTGTGCTGATCTCAGAGATCTCGCACGCGCACCACAGGCGCACCGTTGCCGTGCTCCACGTTGTCGAAATCGGCGATGCGGCTTCCCCTCGCCTTTGCGCTCCGTTCACCTTCGACTCGCACCATGCTCAAGTAACGAAGATTCCTGAACAAAGCTGTTGACGGAATTCCATTACTTCGCATGAGGAGCAGCCGTGAGCCGCATCGAGATCCAGGGACTGACACAGCAGTTCAAGGGCCACCGAGCCGTCGACGAGGTCGACCTGACGATCGAGGATGGCGACTTCGTCGTTCTGCTCGGACCGAGCGGGTGCGGCAAGACCACCTTGCTGCGCATGATCGCCGGTCTGCTCGACCCGACTTCCGGGCGCATCATGATCGATGGCCAGGACGTGACCGCCCTGCCGTCGAAGAAGCGCAACCTCGCGATGGTCTTCCAGAGCTACGCGCTCTACCCGCACCTCAGCGTGGAGAAGAACCTCGCCTTTCCGCTCGCGGTTCTGCGCATGCCGAAGGAGGAGCGCACCCGCCGCGTGCGCGACGTCGCCGCGGCGCTGGGCCTCGGCGAGCTGCTTCGACGCAAGCCGCGCGAGCTCTCCGGCGGACAGCGCCAACGAGTCGCCGTCGGCCGTGCCCTGGTGCGGGAGCCCAGCGCCTACCTGATGGATGAGCCGCTGTCGAACCTCGACGCCAAGTTGCGCACCGCGACGCGACAGGAGCTCAGCGAGCTGCACGATCGACTGTCGGCGACCTTCATCTACGTCACCCACGATCAGGTCGAGGCGATGACGATGGCCACGAAGATCGTCGTTCTGAACGCCGGGCGCATCGAGCACATCGGGGCGCCGGAGCAGGTCTACGACCGACCGGCCTCCGTCTTCGTCGCAGGCTTCGTCGGCGGTCCTCCGATGAACCTCGTCGATGGTGTCGTCGACTCGCTCGCCGGCGTCGTCACGGCGACCGCTCCCGGCATCGAAGCTCTGCTCTGGAAGGGCGAGACCGACGAGCGCGACGTGGTGATCGGCGTTCGACCCGAGCACCTGCGAGCAGAGGACCATTCCACCGCCGCGCTTCGCGTCGAGGGCGTGATCGAACGCGTGGAGAACCTCGGCAACGAGCAGCTCATCTACCTGCGCGCCGGGGAGCGACTCCTCACGGCCCGCGGCGGTCGTCAGACCGACTACCTCCGCGGCGAGCGCATCACCCTCGGGGCTCCGCTCGAGCGCGTGCACCTGTTCGACCGCGCGACCGGCCGTCGCCTCGAATGGGTGGCCGACCCGGATGCCGTCGCACAGGAGCAGCCGCGCGTCGCGATTCCCGCCTGAGCTTTCCCGTACTCGCACCTTCCTCCCCCACTCGCACCTTCTTCCCCCACTCGATCTCCCCGAAGGAGCACTACCACCATGCGCATTCCCTCTCGCCTGATCGGCATCGCGGCGGTCACAGCCGTTGCCGCCCTCGCTCTGAGCGGCTGTGTCAGCACCGGCGCCACGGGCACCAGTCAGACCGCCGCCTCGACAGCGACCATCCCCACGCTCGGACCGAACCAGAAGGTCTCCATCACGTTCGAGAGCTACAACCTCGCCCAGGCAGGTGCCTGGACCGACACGATCCAGGGCCTGATCAAGGAGTTCGAGAAAGAGCACCCCAACATCACGGTGACCGGCCAGGCGCCGACCGCCGCTGCGGGCGCCAACACCTCCTACGTCTCGAGCGTGCAGACCGAGATGCTCGCCGGCAAGGCACCGGATGTCGCGCAGCTCACCTTCGACGCTCTCGACTACATCGCCAACGACCTCGGCGCCCAGCCGATCTCGAAACTCGTCGGCGCAAAGGCGGTCAAGGACGCCTTCGGCGGCACGTACCCGATGAACCCGAAGGCGACCACGCTGGGCGACTGGAACGGCGTCACCTACGGGATTCCCTACGTGTTCTCCACTCCCGTGCTCTGGTACAACGCGACGGCGCTTGCGAAGGCCGGCATCACGAACCCGGACTTCTCCACCTGGGACGGTGTCGAGAAGGTTGCGCAGCAGCTCAAGGCCAAGACCGGCAAGCCACCGCTGACGATCTCGTGCACGGTGACGGGCGGTGACTGGTGCATGCAGGGCATCATCAAGTCCGACGGCGGCAAGATCGTGAGCTCGGACCACAAGACCATCGAGTTCGGTGACTCCGGGTCGGTCGGGGCCGTCGAGGAGATGCGCAAGCTGAACGACGAGGGCCTGCTCCAGAACCTCGACTCCACGAGCATGTACAACGCCTTCGCCTCGGGGCAGTCGCTGATCCAGGTGCAGACCTCGGCGCTTCAGAGCATGTTCATGGCCGGGGCCAAGGCCGGCGGCTGGGACCTCAAGAACACGACCCTGCCGGCGTTCGGCAGCCAGCCGGTGGCTCCGACCAACTCCGGATCAGCCCTGTTCATCATGTCGAAGGACCCCGCCAAGCAGGCCGCGGCATGGGAGTTCATCAAGTTCATGACGAGCCCGACCGCGTACGAGCAGATCTCGACCAAGATCGGCTACCTGCCGCTCCGCGACACGATGACGCAGGGCAACGGACCGCTGGCGGCGTGGGCGAAGTCGAACCCGCTCGTCGCGCCGAACATCGCCCAGCTGCAGCACCTGCAGCCATGGGAGTCGTACCCCGGCACCAACTACAGCCAGATCAGCACGATCTTCAGCAAGGCCGTCGAGGACTCCATCTACTACGGCAAGGACCCGAAGACCACGATGCAGGCCGCGCAGCAGCAGGCACAGGCGCTGGTCAAGTAGTCCGGCCGGCTCGACGCCCGATACACGACAACACCACGATTCACGACGACAAGAGACGAGAACGACCATGACCGACACCACCGCGCGCCTGCTGCCCGTCGAGGGCACGTACAACCTGCGGGAGGTCGGCGGCTACCGAGCCGGTCACACCACCGTTCGCTCCGGCAAGCTCTACCGATCGGATGCTCTCAACGGCTTGACGGAGAGCGGAAGGCAAGCCTTGGTCGACCTGGGCATCCGCCGCATCGTCGATCTGCGCACAGAGGATGAGGTCGTCGCCGGCCCGACCAGGCTCGATGCCGACGTGGAGATCGTTCACGCGCCGATCTTCACCGCCTCGCATCAGCCGGTCGAGCTGGCGGGAGACGACCTGACGCTCGCGGCTGTCTACGACGTGATGGTCGACGGGCACGGCCGGCAGTTGACCGATGCCGTGCGGCTCATCGCCTCGTCCGGTGACGGCGCGGTGCTGGTGCACTGCACGGCCGGCAAGGACCGCACGGGTCTGGTCGTCGCTCTCGCACTCCTCGCCGCCGGGGTCGACCGCGAGGAGGTCGTGGCCGACTACGCACAGACCTCGGCGAACCTCTCCGGCGAATGGGCCGCCCGCATGCTCGACAAGATGCAGGTCGCGGGCGGCCCCGTCAGCCCGGCCGTCCACGAGATCGTGACGGCGAGCCCGGCATCCGAGCTGACGCGGGTCATCTCGCGGTGGGACTCCGAATGGGGCTCCCCCGCCGACTACCTCCGCGCTCACGGCATCACCGACGAGGAGCTCACCGCCCTCTCCGCGATGCTCCTCGTCTGACGCGATCCCCCACACCGATACCAGCAGCGACGAAAGAAAGCGACGACATGCCCGGCTACGGCGACTACCCCACTCCAGACCACTTCGTGCTTCACATCAGCGACACCCACTTCGTGCAGAACCGTGAGCCCCTGCACGAGATCGTCGACAGCGACGCGAACCTCCAGGAGTTGTTCGAGGGCTTCGAGAAGTCGAACACCCGCCCCGAGGCGATCGTGTTCACAGGCGACATCGCCGACACGGGAGCTCCCGACGCCTACGAGCGCATCCGCGCCCTCGTCGAGCCGATCGCCGAGCGCTACGGCGCCCAGCTGATCTGGGTCATGGGCAATCACGACGAGCGTGCCGCATTCCGAGCCGGCCTGCTCGGCGAGGACGGCACCACAGAGCCCTACGACAAGGTCTACGACGTCAACGGGCTGCGCATCATCGCCCTCGATTCGACGGTTCCAGGCCAGCACTGGGGCGAGATCACGGATGAACAGCTCACCTGGCTCGCAGACGAGCTGAGCACTCCGGCGCCGGACGGCACCCTGCTCGCTCTGCACCACCCGCCGGTGCCCAGCCACCTCGGCCTGATCCGGCTCTTCGAGCTCCACGACCAGCCGAAGCTGGCCGACGTGATCCGCGGCACCGACGTGCGAGGCATCCTGGGCGGGCACCTGCACTACTCCACGACCGACACCTTCGCCGGCATCCCGGTTTCCGTCGCGTCCGCGACCTGCTACACCCAGGACCTCGTCATGCCCTATCCGGCAGCCAGAGGCCAGGCCGGTGCCCAGTCATACAACCTCGTGCACGTCTACGGCGACCACGTGCAGCACTCCGTCGTGCCGATCGGACAGTTCCCGACCACCTACGAGATGTCGGGCGAATCGTTGGAGAGGTTCCTCGCGATGACTCCCGAGGATCAGCTGGCAGCCGTGCAGGCATCCGTCTCCGCCGTGTGATCGACTGAGGACCCCACCATGTTCGTGCTCGACACGCAGCCCGTCCGGGTCGCGGATGCCACGAGCGGCCGACAGCGCCGCAGACGACGTCGAATACCGATCGCCCCGTACCTCTACGTGCTGCCTGCGCTCCTCCTGCTCGGTGTGTGGGTCTACCGGCCGCTGATCCAGACCTTCGAGCTGTCGTTCTACAGCTGGAACCTGCTGCCGACACAACCGCTCACGCCCGCGGGCGTGAGCAACTACACCTCGATCGTGAGCTCCCCCGAGTTGCGCCAGGCGGTCATCAACACCCTGATCTACATCGGAGCCTTCCTGGTGTTCTCGGTGGTGCTCCCGATCGCTGTCGCACTGCTCTCGCGCCAGGTCGGCGGAAGGGCGAAGACGATCTACCAGGCGATCATCTTCGTGCCGTTCCTCGTCACGCCGGTGGCCGCAGCCGCGGTCTGGCGCTGGCTGCTGTCGTCGTCGGGTGGGGCGATCCCCACGGTGCTCCAGCACTTCGGCGTCAACATCGGCGACGTCCTGAGGAGCCCGAGCGGCGCCATCTGGGCGATCATCGTCATCGTCGGATGGCAGATGCTCGGTTTCGGGGTGCTGGTGGTGTCGGCGGGAATCGCGGGGATCAACCCGGACTACGCCAACGCGGCTTCTGTCGACGGCGCCCACGGCTGGACCATTCTGCGCCGCATCACGCTGCCGCTGCTCTCGCCGACGATCGTCTTCCTCCTGCTCATGACCATCCTGCTGGCCGCGCAGTGGACCTATCCGATGATCGACATCCTGACGCAAGGCGGCCCGAGCGACTCGACGACCAACGTCTACTACCTGCTCTACCAGATCGGGTTCCAGAACTTCGATGCCGGCACGGCAGGGGCCGCCGGAACGCTGTTCTTCATCGTCTTCGGTCTCATCGCGCTCGGGCTCGTGACCCTGTCTGATCGCCTCTCCTTCTACGACAACTAGGAGCCATCATGGCCTTCGTCTCCGTTCCCGACGCGGCGATACCATCGCGTCCGTCCCCGGCCTCGCCCACCCTGCGCTCGCCCGCCCTCGACGATCAGGCTCACTCCGCACGGCACGCTCGAGCCCTGACGATGCGCATCGTCGGACACGTCGTTCTGGCGGTCGTGGCGCTCGCGGCCATCCTTCCGGTCTATTGGATGTTCGCGACGGCATTCCGCAGGCCTGTTGACGCCACCGCGCAGACACCGTTCCCGTGGCCGCTGTCGCTGGACAACTTCAGCACGGTCTGGCACGAGATCCCGATCCTCAGCATGATCGGCAACACGTTCATGATGTCGCTGGCGGTCGCAGCCTGCCAGCTGGTGATCGCCGTTCTCGCCGCGTACGGCTTCGCGATGTGGCAGTTCCCGGGCAGGAACCTGCTGTTCCTGCTGTTCATCGGCTCGTGGCTCGTGCCGTTCCAGGTGACGATGATCCCGAACTACGTGCTCATCTCGCAGCTCGGCCTGCTCGGCACGATCGGCGGCGTCATCGTGCCGAACCTGTGCTCGGCGTTCGGGGTCATGCTGCTGCGTCAGCACATGCAGGCCTTCCCGAGAGAGCTGATCGATGCAGCCCACATGGACGGCCGCAACAACTGGAGCATCCTCATCCAGGTCGTGCTGCCGAACATGCGCGCCGGGCTCGCGGCGCTCGGCATCATGCTCTTCATCGAGGCGTGGAACAACTATCTGTGGCCGTCCTTGATCTTCCAGCACCAGTCGAATGCACTCATCCAGATCGGCATCCGCAGCTTCCTCGGCGCCGAGGGTGACAACTGGGGTGCCGTGATGGCCGCCGCCGGGCTGGCCTGCCTCCCGATCTTCCTCATCTACATCCTTCTGCAGCGCCACATCGTCGACGCGTTCGTGCGATCCGGCCTGCGCTGAACCCACCATTCACCCATCCAGAGAGGAAACCCCATGAAGATCATCCAGCTCTCCGACACCCACATCTCGCGTCTGGGCGGCGCGACCTCCGAGAACCTCCAGAAGTTCGTGTCCCTCATCAACGAGATCAACCCGACGTTCGTCGTGCACAGTGGCGACGTCGCGATCCTCGACCCGGATGACGCAGCTGACCGCGCCGCGGCCGCCGAGTTGCTCTCGGGCATCCAGGCTCCGCTGCGTGTTCTTCCCGGCAACCACGACGTGGGAGAGCGCCCGGAGAACGCCTGGGCCGGCCTCACTGTGACGAGCGAGCGTGTCGCGGCGTTCAGCGCGGTGTTCGGTCCCGACCGCTGGCTCGAGCTCGTCGGCGACTGGGCATTCGTCGGCTTCAACAGCGAGATCATGGGCAGCGGGCTTCCCGAAGAAGCCGCCCAGTGGGCGTGGATCGAGGCTCTTCCTGAGCAGATCGGCGACCGCCCGACGATCGTCTTCTGCCACAAGCCCGTGTGGAACCCTCACCCGGAGATGACCGAGCACAACATCGCCATCCCGGACGAGTCCAGGGAGCGTCTGCTCGGCGCCCTGTCCGGTGTGCGCCTCGCGGCGTTCGGCAGCGGCCACCTGCACCGCTACGCCCTCGACTCCGAGACCGTCGAAGGGCGCAGCGTGCTGACCGTCTCGACCCCGGCAACAGGATTCGCCCATGCCGGGCTCGGCGGAGCGACGCTCGAACAGCAGGGAATCGTCGAGTTCGTTCTTGGCGAGGGCGGCGACCCCGCTTCGGTTCGCCCCTTCTACCGCAACCTGGCCACGCTCATCGAGGTTCCCCCGACGGAGATCCCGGAGTTCAACGCGGCCCTCGACGCGCTGGGGGTCACCCTCTAGTCCCCATGCGTCACGCGAGAGGCCCCGCTGCGGATCGGCGGGGCCTCTCGCGTGGGTCCGCCGCGATGCCGGAGCCCTCCGGCCATAGGGTGACGGTGTGAACAAGTCGCGGGCGATCGTCTTCTGGGCGGGAGGCATCGTCGTCGTGGCCGCGTTCGCGGTCGTCGCGATCATCGTGGTGTCTCGCCCGTGGGCGTGGAACGGCACGCTCAAGGCCGTCGAGTACAGCCAGTCGCAGGCCGTGCCCGATTTCGACGATTCGACTCACCGTGTGACATCCGTTGCCGACCTGA
>JBQCJQ010000048.1:0-7717 GCA_051952615.1 Humibacter sp. | reverse complement strand
AGCGTCTTCAGCGCGCTCTGGAGTGCAGCGCGGTCGATCGACGTCGCGACGAACGAGACGAGCACCGCCGCGCGTTGCGGGTCTTCGAGGATGCCCGCCTGGTGCGCACCCTCGAACGGGTAGCTCGTCGAGGGGGACGGCTCCACGTCGGCTGCGGCCACCGAGCCGGCGTGAGCGGACGCCGTGATCGCGGCGGCGACGGCCCCGGCCGAACCGGCCGCGAGTGCGCCGAGCAGTCCTCGCCGCGTCGTCTCCTGGCTCATTTGCCGTTGCCTCCTGTTTCGCTCGTGCCCTCGTTGCCGATGCCGCTGCCCTCGTCCGGGCTGTCGCGCGGCTCCGTGATGGGCGGAATGTGGGAGAGCAGCTCGACCGCCTGCTGCACCCGCGCGTCGAGCTGGGCCCGCTGCACCGTGGTGAGGGATGTCAGGGGAGTCCATCCGCTCGCCGTGCGGTAGCTCTCCACCAGCGACTGCGTCGTGTGCAGCCAGCTCTCCGTCTGGCCGAGCCACGGATCCTGCGTCTTCAGCAGCGACTGGAGCGGACTCAATGCCTCGAACGTGCCCGTGATGTTCGCGTCGACCGTCGCGAGCTCGGTGTGGCTGCCGGCGTCACCGATGCCGTCGAGATCCTTGGCGAGGGTGTCCTCGAGAATCTCGTGCGCACGGATGCCCATGTCGAGCGGGGTGATCGAATTGGGTTTGGCGAGCTCGGCCGACAGCCGCCCGACATCCTTCGCCAGCCCGTCCGCGTACGGCGCGATCTGCGTCGCGGGCGCACCAGACCACAACAGGGCCTCGATCTTGCGGAAGCCGGTGAGCTTCGGGTCGCTCACCCCGGGAACGTCGCTTGCCGGGTCGCCGTTGATGGCGTCATCAAGCGCCCCGAACGCGCCGTAGGCGGCGCCGAGGGTCTCGTAGGTGAGGTGTGCGGTCAGCCAGTCCCGCTTCGCCGCAGCTGTGTCACCGGCGTACAGGTCGGCGTCGAGCTGCCCCACCTGGGCGCCCAGGGTCGGCAGTCGACCCTGCACCCAGGCGGTGTAGTCGTTGATCGGAACCCGCAGGTCGAGCGGGGTGACCGGCACGATGCCGTTCACCGGCGTGGGGGGCGCCTTGCCCGTCACCGTGATCGGCTTGCTCGACTTGATCGTGTATGCGGTGATGCAGACCCACTTGTAGGTTCCCGGCGGCACGACGCCGGTGACCCGGCGGGTCGCGTTGATGCCGAAGTTCTCGACCTCGAGGTAGATCTTCTTCGTCGCGGGGTCTTGGAGGTAGATCTCCATGTCGTCGCCCTCGTCGTTCAGCACGTCGAAGGTGTAGCTGCCCGTCTTGCCGCCGTGCCAGTCGTCGATGCAGGTCGGCGACCCGGAGACGACGTGCACCTCGGTTCCCAGGGCGGTGTGCGCAACGGGATGAGCCGCCCAGGCTGCGGCCGCGGGGTCGACGAACGGTCCCTTGTGGGCAGCAGGGGCGGGCCGACCGGGCGCCAGCATGACGACAGCAACGACGACGGCTGCCACCGCGACGACCACGACGGGGGCCCACAGCAGCAACCGCCGCCGTGGACCCCTGTCGGTGTGTGGCTCCCGTGATTCAGGTGCCGAGTTGTTCATCCTGCTCAGATCTGGGCGACGCGGCCCGCGTAGCGCTGCTTCCAGCCGTCGACTCCGGTCGCCGTGATGATCACGTCGTAGTAGCCGGCGGATGTCGGCCAGTGCATGACCTTCGAAGCACCGGCTCCGACCGAGAGCACCTGGTCGCGGTCGAGGAAGTCGTTGCCCAGCAGGCGGTAGGTCAGCGCCTCAGAGCCGTCGTTGTGCAGCGTGAACTCGACGTGCTGGCTCGCGCCGGGGCCGCGCACCAGGGCGACCTCGACCCGCGGGATCCCACCCGTCGTCTGGCCGGCCGGGAGCACCTCGCCCGCGAAGGAGCGCACGAAGCGGTCGGGACCGTAGATCGAGAACGCGTACTGGCCGCCGGTCTGCGTGGCATCCCAGGTGTAGGTGCGCGGCTTGGTGTTGCTGACCGTGTACGGGGTGCCGTACAGCTGCTGGGGCAGGTACTTGTCGGGGAAGACGAGCATGCTCGCTCCCTTGCCGGGGCGGCCGCCGTCGAATTTAATCTTCGCGGTGACGGTGCCCGCTGGGCGGTCCTCCACCACCTCGGCGTGCTGGTGGAACGACAGCGGACGCACCTTGAGCTGGCCGCTGGTGTCCTGCGTCGGCATGACCTGCTGGCCGACGGGCGGCTGCGGCACGGCGGGAAGGGCCTTGTCCTTCACGGGGATCGCGAGCAGGGATGCCGCGGTGGGCAGGTCGGGGAACGAGTTGTCGAAGCTGGTGAAGTCGATCGCCGAGAGCATGTCGCCGGAGACCGTGCGACGCCAGTCGCTGATGTACTTGCAGATGGCCGGCTTGCCGAGGGCGGTGGTCCACTGCTCGAGCAGCATGATCGTCGACGTGTGGTCGAAGACCTCCGAGCAGACGTAGCCGCCGCGGGTCCACGGGGAGATCATCACGAGCGGCACGCGGCCGCCGAAGCCGGGGTTCAGACCGACAGCGCCTTCGCCCGGAGTGCCGTCCTCGGGGATGGCCGGAAGCACGTGGTCGAAGAAGCCGCCCTGGCCGACGCGGTTGGCGCCGTTCGGCTCGTCGTAGTTGAGGATGATCAGCGTCGAGTCCCACAGCTCGGGATTGTCGTGAACGGCCTGGATGACGCGGCGGGTGTAGACCGCGCCGTTGTCGGGCGCGTTGTTCGGGTGCTCCGACCAGGCGGCAGGCGACGTGACCCACGAGACCTGCGGCAGGGTGCCGGCCGCGCAGTCCGCGATGAATTCGCGAAGCACGTAGTCGAGGTTCGAGCTGTCGTTGTTCTCGTTGGCGGGCGGAGTCGTGTAGGCCGAAGTGATGTTCCCACGGGCGACGAGTCCCTGACCCGCCACGAGGTCGGCGGCCGACGCGTTCTTCGGGTTGAAGCGGGCGAAGTCGCGCAGCAGGTTGTCTTCGTAGTCGCCGAACCAGCCGGTGTCCTTGTTGTTGTCCACGTACGCCTGCCAGGTGATGCCGGCGTTCTGCAGCACCTCGGGGTAGGTCTGCCACTGGAACAGGAACTGGCCGTTCTGGTTGTTGTTGATGCGGGGACCGCCGCCGAGAACGCCCTGCGGGTCGTTGGTGCCCGTCATGAGCATGATGCGGTTCGGGTCGGTGCTGGTGTTGAGCGAGCAGTGGTAGTGGTCGGCAACGGTCCACGCCTTCGCGATCGCGTGGTGGAACGGCACGTCCTGCTCCTCGAAGTAGAACATGCGGCTGCTGGTGTTCTGCGCGTTGTACTTCGTCGTGTCCGCGTGGTACGGCAGCAGGTAGCCCTCTGCTCGGCTGTTCGGCTCGTAGAAGTTGGTCTGGCCGTTCTGCCAGGTCAGGGCCTGCTTGTCGCCGAAGCCGCGAGCGCCCGCCAGTGCCAGCGTGCCGAAGATGTGGTCGAACGACCGGTTCTCCTGCGTGACGATGACGACGTGCTTGAGGTCGGCGATGGTGCCCGTGCGGCCCTTGGAGGCTGCCGTGGCGGGGGACTGTGCGCGGGCGGCGCCGATACCGGCAGCCGAGGTCGCGCCGACCAGCGCGGCAATGCCGGCGGTCTGCAGCAGGTTGCGCCGCGTGAAGTGACGCGAGAAGGACGCGCCGGCTGGCACGTCCGATCCGGTGCCGGCCGGTTGGTCTTCGTTGGTGGACATGGAAATTCCTCGTCTCGTCGCGTTTTGGGGGATTCGCTTCGCCAGTCGTGGGCCAGACCATCACCGGTGCCGCCCGCGCCTTTCAAGAGAACCCCGCACGGGGGACGTCGATCAAGGCATCCGGAGGCAAGTTCATCGAGGATTCGAGCGGTTGCGAGCACCGGGTCAGATGGTGAAGCAGCAGGTGACGCGTCCTGGCTCCAGGGTGAACGAACGTCGTTGGAGGACTCGCGAAAAGCCGGGCCGGAACAGGCGGAGGAGCGGTGGGAGAGAGCCGGAATCCCCCGGGAAGGCGCCCGGTGTTCACACCGGGCGCCGTGACGACTCGGTGTTCATCCCGAGCCGCTATTGTGCGGGCCGTGGCATACGCACTGCGCGGGTCCGACGTGCGGTCGGGGTCGATCGACCTCGAGCAGCAGATTCTGCACGGGCGATTCCCGCCGGGATCGCGCCTCCCCAGCGAAGAAGAGCTCGCCCAGGAGTATGGCACGACCCGGTCCCGTATCCGCCGCGTACTCGCCGGCCTGGCGCGCAAGGGCCTCGTGGTCTCGCACGCCGGTGTCGGATGGTTCGTGCAGACCGACCGGCAGGCATGGGCGCTCGGGTCGATGCGCACCTTCTCCGAGTGGTGCGCCGGTCGTGGCCGTCAGTTCGGGGGCCACATCGTGCATCGCGAGCGGGTGCGCGCGAGCGCGAGCGAGGCGACGCTCTTCGGTATCGACGTCGGCGACGAGGTCGTGAGGTACACCCGCGTGCGCAGCATCGACGACACCCCCGTCATGGTGGAGCACACCACATGGGCACCGTGGGTCACCCGCGTCGTGTCGGGACTGGCGGATGACGTGCCCTCCGTCTACGGGGCGATGGCCGCTGCCGGCGTGCAGATCGAGCTGGGCGACCACCGCATCGAGGCCGTCGCGGCGACGAGCGAGGATGCCCGGCTGATGAACGTGCGCCGGTCGAGTCCCGTCTTCCTGGTGACCAGAACCGGCGTCGTTCCGCACGGGCTCACGGTGGAGGTCTCAACAGACCGCTACATTCCCGGGCTCGTCGCGTTCGACATCCGCCAGTCCGACATCGCGAGGGCCTTCCTCGGCTCCCGTCGCGGGTGAGATCGCTATTCGACCAGCGGACTAATGCGAAGGCTCGTAGCGCACGAGGTCGAACGAGCGCACGACGATCTCGCGCAGGTCGTCGAGGGTGGCATCCGCCGCAAGCCCGCCGCCCGCGAGCGCCCGCGCCTGCACGAGCACGTTGCCGACGGCCGTGGCCTCGACGGGACCGGCGATCACCGGCAGCCCGGAGCGATCTGCAGTGCTCTGGCAGAGCATCGTATTCTGCGCGCCGCCTCCGACGATGTGGATGACCGACACCGGCTTCTCCGCAAGGTCGGACGCCGTGCGCACGGTGTCCGCGAACGCCTGCGCAAGGCTCTCGACGATGCTGCGCACGAACTCCGGCTGGGTGCGCGGAGCCTCGACTCCGTGCTCGTCGCACCAGTCGACGATGCGCGAAGGGATGTCGCCGGGCGGCAGGAACCGCGGGTCGTCCACGTCGAAGATCGTGACAGGGCCGGTGACGCGGGCTGCGGCATCCAGCAGCTCCTGCAGCGAGCTGGAGCGCTGTGCGGCGTTCGCCTCCCGCTCCCACGTGCGGATCGACTCGGACAGCAGCCACAGCCCCATCACGTTGTGCAGGAAGCGGATGCGCCCGTCGACCCCGCCCTCGTTCGTGAAGCCGGCGAGCCGCGCCTGCTCGGCGACGACCGGTGCCGCGAGCTCCAGTCCGACCAGACCCCAGGTGCCGCACGAGATGTAGGCGAAGTCGTCGCGTTGCGCGGGAACGGCAACGACGGCTGATGCAGTGTCGTGCGACCCCACGGCGATGACCGGCACGGCATCGCCCGCCAAGCCGGCGAGCTGCGGCGATGTCGTACCGATGCGCGCACCGGGTTCGACCAGCGAGGGAAGGAGTCGGGTCGGGATGTCGAGCCGTTCGGCCAGCTCGACGTCCCACTCGCGCGTGACGGGGTCGAGCAGGCCGGTCGTCGAGGCGTTGGTGCGCTCGGCGACGCGCTCGCCGGTGAGCCAGAACGCCAGCAGATCCGGGATGAGCAGCATGCGGTCCGCGAGGTCGAGCAGGCCGGGAGCGGCCTCGCCGGCGCTCGCGTCCACGGCGTTGCCGGCGCCCGCAGCGTTGCCTGTGCCTGAAGCGTAGGCCGCGTCTACAGCGGAATCCGCGTCGCACGCCAGTTGGAAGACGGTGTTGAACGGCAGGTGCTGCAGCCCGTTGCGGCGGTAGAGCTCGTCGGCCCCGATGCGGGCGTGCACGGATGCCACGCCCTCCGCAGTGCGCTCGTCGCGATAGTGGAACGGCACCCCGAGCATCCGGTCGCCGCGCATCAGGGTGTAGTCGACCGCCCAGGAGTCGATGCCGATCGAGGCCAGCTCCTCGCCGGACTCGCGGGCGGATGACCGTGCAGCGGCGAGCCCCGCGAGCACCTGCCGGTAGAGCTCGACGATGTTCCAGTGCAGCCCGTCGGCCAACTGCACCGGGTCGTTCGGGAACCGTGCGATGTGGCGCAGCTCGATGCGTCCGTCGGCCACGCGACCGACGACGACGCGCCCGCTGGTGGCGCCGAGGTCGACGGCGGCGACGCTGACGCTTCTCGCGGGGGAGGCGGGCGGGCGGGAGCTCGTCATCGCAGGAAGGCGGCCGCGACGCCGGAGTCGACCGGGATGTGCAGGCCGGTGGTGCGGCTCAGCTCCGGGCCGGTGAGCACGAAGACCGCGTCTGCCACGTTCTCGGGAACGACCTCGCGCTTGAGGATGGTGCGGTTCGCGTAGAACTGCCCGAGGTCCTCCTCTTTCACCCCATAGGTCGCTGCACGGTTGGCACCCCAGCCCGAGGCGAAGATGCCCGAGCCGCGCACCACGCCGTCGGGGTTGATGCCGTTGACGCGCACGCCGTGCTCGCCGAGCTCGACGGCGAGCAGCCGCACCTGGTGCGCCTGGTCGGCTTTCGTCGCGGAGTACGCGATGTTGTTCGGTCCGGCGAACACACTGTTCTTCGATGAGATGTAGATGACGTCGCCGCCGAGCTTCTGGTCGATGAGCACGCGTGCTGCCGCCCGCGACACCAGGAACGAGCCCTTGGCCATCACGTCGTGCTGCAGGTCCCAGTCCTTCTCCGTGGTCTCCAGCAGCGGCTTCGAAAGGGAAAGGCCGGCGTTGTTGACGATGAGGTCGAGGCCGCCGAATGCCAGCACCGCCGCGTCGATCGCTGCCTGCACAGCGTCGGCGTCGGCGACGTTCGCGGCGATGCCGATCGCGACATCCGTATTTCCGAGCTCCGCCGCTGCCGCCTGCGCCTTCTCGAGGTCGAGGTCGGCGACCACGACGCACGCGCCCTCGGCCGCAAGCCTGGTCGCGATGGCCTTGCCGATACCGGATGCCGCGCCCGTCACGAACGCGATGCGACCCTGGTGGGTCTTCGGCTTGGGCATCCGCTGCAGCTTCGCCTCTTCGAGCGACCAGTACTCGATGCGGAACTTCTCGCTCTCGGCGATCGGCGCGTACGTCGACAGCGCCTCAGCGCCGCGCATCACGTTGATCGCGTTCACGTAGAACTCGCCGGCGACGCGCGCGGTCTGCTTGTTCGCGCCGAAGCTGAACATGCCGACGCCCGGCACCAGCACGATGAGCGGGTCCGCGCCGCGCATGGCCGGGCTGTCGGAGTCGGCGTATCGCTCGTAGTACGCGGCGTAGTCGGCCCGGTATTGCTCGTGCAGCTCGTGCAGGCGCGCCAGCTGCTCCTCGGCGGACGCCGTTGCGGGCAGGTCGAGCAGCATGGGCTTGACCTTGGTGCGCAGGAAGTGGTCGGGGCAGCTCGTGCCCAGTTCGGCCAGCGCGGGCGCCTTCTCGGAGGCGAGGAAGTCGAGCACCACGTCGGAGTCGGTGAAGTGGCCGACCATGGGCTTGTCGTGGGA
>JBQCJQ010000047.1:0-3056 GCA_051952615.1 Humibacter sp. | reverse complement strand
GGCGTTCGACGAGGTGCACACGATGCCGCCGTGGCGGCCGAATAATGCTTTGAGCGCGGCCTACTTTTTAATGTAGGTGTCGGTATTGACGTATGCCGTTCCCACGCCATCCACCTCGCCGCCGCTCTGCTCGTCGGCATAGGCCTCCATCAGCTGCTCCCACGCCTCCTCGACGGAGTCGATGTCGGCCATGTCGGCCATCGAGCATCCGGCTGCGAGGTTCGGCAGGATCACGCTCTGCTCGGCGGACGTGAGGATGTCGGCGGTCTCGGCCATGAAGTGCACGCCGCAGAACACGATCGCCTCGGCCTCGGGGTGCGCCTTGGCTGCGTTCGCGAGCTGGAAGGAGTCACCGACGAAGTCGGCGTACTGCACGACCTCGTCGCGCTGGTAGAAGTGGCCGAGCACCATCACGCGGTCGCCGAGCCGCTCCTTGGCCACCCGGATGCGATCCGCCAGCTCGGCGGCCGAGGCATCGCGGTAGAGCTGCGGCAGTTCGCCCTGTCGAGGGCTGTCCGCGGGGATCGGGTCGTCCATGGATGCGCCGGGTCCGTACCCTGGCATGCCCAGGTCGAAGGTCCACGGTGCTTCGACGAGATCGGGCGTGCAGGTCTCACCGGACTCTTCACCCGTCTCGATGAGGCGGATGGTGCGGTCGACCGAAGCGACGATCGTCATGTTCGATGCCTTCTTTCGTGTGGTTCGGGGGAGCTCGGGTGTCCGAGCGGAGCGAGTGGTTCCGGCGCCCGAGCGAGCGGAGCGGGTCGAGGGGGTCATGGGTGCGGCAGAGGTCCGTTGTCGGCGAGGTCGACCGACGCGTCGTAGCGGTAGAGCTTCGGCGGACGATGCCGCGCGCCCGTCACGCGCTCGCCGGTGTCGACGAGGGCATCGGAGGTCTCCATCGCCCTGCGGAAGTTCGCGGGGTCGAGGCGCTTGCCGAGCACGGCCTCGTGCACCTCGCGCAGCTGTGAGAGCGTGAACGTCTCGCCGAGCAGGGCGTGGGCGATGCGCGAGTACTCCATCTTCGTGCGCAGCCGCCACAGTGCGTAGTCGACGATGAGGTTGTGGTCGAAGGCCAGCCCGGGCAGCTCGTCGGCGGCGAACCATCGCACGTTCTGGCCCACCGTGGCGCGCGCGGCCTCGTCCGATCCGACGAGCGCCCAGTACACGACGGAGACCACGCGAGCGGCGGGGGAGCGGTCGACGTCTCCGAAGGCGTACAGCTGCTCCAGGTAGCGCGGGGCGAGGCCGGTGGTCTCGCCGAGTGTGCGGCGGGCGGAATCCGCGAGGCCCTCGCTCGTCGCGAGCGGGCCGCCGGGAAGCGCCCACTTCCCATCGAACGGATCACGGATGCGCCGCACGAGGGGGAGCCAGAGTGTCGGTCGTGCGCCCTGAGCGCCGAACCGGTCATCCGTTCGAAGCGTGAAGATGACCGTGGACACGGCGAGGCTGATCGCTGCGGCGCTCGTCGAGCCGTCGCGTTGTGAGTCGCTGAGTGCTGTGTCGTCTGCCATCAGAGTAAAGGTTTGTTTGACCTGAACTCATAATACACCTTTGTGTCGCGTCGACCAGAACCGAGACGTTCACGGCGGGACTCGTTGCCGCACGAGGAGTGCCGATAGGCTGAGCGCACAACCGAAGATCGGGCCACACGGTCGATGCGGGAGAGTCTGCGCGGAACATCGGCGCAGACACCGAAGGAGCAATCCTCCCCGACAATCTCTCAGGTATCCCTACCGCGTCGAACTGGCCACTCTGGAGAGCAGACCGCGACATCCCGCCACGGTCTCGCCCAAGGTGAAAGCGCAGGCGCACGCCCGCGCGAATCTCTCAGGCCTTCATGACAGAGGGGGAGTTCCCACGCACACCGACGTGTGCGGCCTCTCGACCGGCCTGTGGTCTCCTCCGGGAGTCCCGAGGGCTGCGAAGCAGATCGGAGAACTCCCATGGCTCAGCTCTCGCCGCTGAACGACGCACACGTTGCGGCAGGCGCAAGCTTCACCGACTTCGCCGGCTGGCAGATGCCGGTTCGGTACTCGAGCGATCTCGCCGAGCACCATGCCGTTCGCACCGCCGCCGGACTCTTCGACCTCTCCCACATGGGCGAGATCGTGGTGCTCGGGCCGCAGGCCGCCGATGCGCTGGACCATGCGCTCGCCGGCCGCCTCTCGGCGCTCGAGCAGGGACAGGCGAAGTACACGCTTCTGCTGAACGAGGCGGGCGGCATCCTCGACGACCTCGTGGTGTACCGCACGGGCGCCGATCGGTTCGTCGTCGTGGCGAACGCGGCCAACCGGCGGACGGTCGCCGACGAGATCACGCGGCGTGCGGCATCCTTCGACGCCGGCGTCTACGACGAGTCGGGTGACATCGCTCTGATCGCGATCCAGGGTCCGCGAGCGCTCGAGATCCTGCAGAACGTCGAGGAGCTCGGCCTCGAGGCGGGCGACGACCGACCGGAGGATCGTGAGGACCCCGACATCGAGAGCGCCCTTGCGGGGCTGAAGTACTACCGGTCGCTGTCCGGCACGTTCCAGGACCACCCGGTGCTGATCGCCCGCACCGGCTACACCGGCGAGGACGGCTTCGAGCTCTACATCGCCCCCGACAACGCGCCGGCGCTGTGGGATGCCCTGCTCGAGACGGGCGCAGGAGCAGGCATCGTTCCCGCGGGGCTCGCGGCTCGCGACACGCTGCGCTTGGAGGCCGGGATGCCGCTCTACGGCCACGAGCTCACTGCCGGCACGTTCCCGTCGCAGGCCGGGCTCGGCCGCGTCGTCGTGCTCGACAAGCCGGGCGACTTCGTCGGTCGCTCGGCCATCGAGCAGGGCGCGCCGCAGGATGCTCGCGTGCTCGTCGGTCTGCAGGGCACCGGGAAGCGCGCCGCCCGCGCCGGCTACGACCTGCACGTGCGCGCCTCTGAAGAGGGTGCCCCCGTCGGCGAGATCACCTCCGGCGCGCTCTCGCCCACGCTCGGGCATCCGATCGCGCTGGCCTACGTCGACCCGCAGTACGCCGAAGCCGGCACCGAACTCGATGTGGATGTGCGCGGATCG
>JBQCJQ010000046.1:0-5998 GCA_051952615.1 Humibacter sp. | reverse complement strand
ATGGAGCCCGTGACGATGATCTCGCCGGTGCTCGTCAGCGGCGTGGTCGCCATTCCGGCGGACGGGATCGACGGAAGGATCAAGGCGTTCGCGGTGGTCACGCTTCCGCTGGCGACCGATGAGCGCGGGGTGTTTCCGGTGTCGCTCGCGGGCTCGTCGCCCATCGTCGACCAGTGGCCGGCAGAACGGGCCAGAAGCTGCGGGTCGGTCGTCGGAGCACTCGGCTCCGCAGCGGACGTCGTGGCTGCCGGCGCCGCCTGCGTCGGGGCACCCTGTACCGGAACCGTGCTGATCGGGGTCTGCTGCACCGCCGCCTTCTCGGCTGCAGTCTGCTGCACGCTCTGCGCCGGCGGAACGACGCGACGCGTCGGAGGCTCGGCCTGGGTCTGCGCAACGTCAGGGGCCGAGCCGTCGAGCAGGTCCGCGAACGACGGAGCAGACGTCGTCTGCTTCACGGGCTCGGACGGCACGACAACCTCAGGCGCGCTCGGCGCAGCGGCCTCCGGGGTCGCAACAGGCGCAGCGGGCGGATTCGCCGCGGCGCCCGGCGTCTGCTCGTCGGTCTGCACCGCGTTGTTCGCGGCCTGAGCCTGCTGCATCGCGCGCAGCTCACGCCTGGTCAGCGGGTGGCCGTCTGGTGCGGTCAACACCGCCTGAGTCGGCATGGTCAGCGGTTGCTGCGTGGCGGCCTGCTGCTCCGACACCGCGGCAGGTGCTGCCCGGTACGGTTCTGGCTGCTCGGAGCTCGGCGGCTGCACTCCCGGCAGGTAGGTCACCGGCGCCGGCGGACGGTCGTCTTCGAGCACCGGAGCATTCGCGGGCTCTCCGGCGTGGGATGCCGCAAGCAGGTTGTCGAAGGAGAGGCTGTCGTAGCGAGGGGCACGGGGTCGCATCGGCGGGGCATCCGACGAAGGATGACGCGTGTCGGCGTCACGCGGTGTCGACGAGAACGGCGTCGTGACATCGGGGACTTCTCCCGCTGGTGTCGGTGCCACCGTCACTGCTCGGCGGGAAACGGGTGTCGGCTCTGCTTCAACCGAATCGACTACGCCCTCCGCGGCGCGCTGATGCTCTCTGGCTTGTCGCCGCGTCAGTGGCGGCTGGTCTTGCCACGACGTCATGCCACACTACTCCGATACAAATGGTGCTTGGAGATGTACTGGACAACCCCATCGGGAACGAGGTACCAGACAGGGAAACCCCTGCTGACACGGTCCCTACAATCGGTCGACGAGATCGCCAATGCCGGAACCTCCAACAAGCTTACGTCGCCATTGGGCAAACCCGTCACCTCGAGCAGATGTCCCGGACGACTCACAGCGACGAAGTGAGCAAGTTTCCACAGCTCGTCGACGTCTCGCCAGCTCAGGATCTGGGCGATCGCGTCGGCTCCGGTGATGAAGAAGAGGTCGGCATCCGGCCTGCTTGCCTGCAGGTCTCTCAGCGTGTCGATCGTGTACGTCGGCCCGTCACGGTCGATGTCGACCCTGCTCACCGTGAATCGCGGATTGGACGCGGTGGCGATCACCGTCATGAGGTAGCGATGCTCCGCCTCGGTGACGTTCCCCTTCTGCCAGGGCTCACCGGTCGGAACGAAGACGACCTCGTCGAGATCGAAGGACTGCGCGACTTCACTGGCCGCGACGAGGTGTCCGTGGTGGATGGGGTCGAAGGTTCCGCCCATCACACCGATGCGCCGACGAGGCGGTTCAGACGGCCGCATGAAGCCCCAGGGTCAGTGCTCGTGCGGCTCGGGTCCCGGGTGGCCGGCACCGTGATGGTAGGCACCCGGCGCGGCCGCGTGCACCGCCGCCTCCGGGTCGGAGCTGCGGTGGTGCCGGTTGGCGACGTCTCGGTAGGTCCAGGTCACGAAGGCCAGAGCAGCGAAGACGCACAGCACGACGATGCCGAGAACCCAAGGCTGCACGGTGACCGCGCTCGAGGACTCCTGAGCGGCGGCGACTGCTGCAACGAACGACATTCGACTCTTCCTTCCGTGGCGGATGCCAGACGTCCAGTCTAGCCATGAACGGATGCCCCACAGCGGCATCCCCGAGGCGCGCCGCTACGCGCGGACCTGTCCCGTGCCCCTCACGAGCCACTTGGTGCTCGTCAGCTCGGGCAGTCCCATCGGGCCACGGGCGTGCAGCTTCTGCGTGGAGATGCCCACCTCCGCCCCGAATCCGAACTCGCCGCCGTCGGTGAACCGCGTCGAGGCGTTCACCATCACGACGGCCGAGTCGACCTCGGCGAGGAAGCGCTCGGCGTTCAGCAGGTCGTCCGTGATGATCGACTCGGTGTGCTGAGTGGAATACCGACGGATGTGGTCGATCGCCTCGTCGAGCGAGTCGACGACCCCGACGGACACGTCGAGGCTCATGTGTTCCGTCGACCAGTCCTCTTCGGTGACGGGCACCGAGTCGGGGAAGATCGCCATGGCACGGTCATCCGCGTGCACCGTCACGCCCTCGGCGCGCAGAGCAGACAGCACGGGAGGGAGCAGCCTGGATGCCGCAGCGCTGTGCACCAGCACCGTCTCAACGGCGTTGCACACGCTCGGCCGCTGCACCTTGGCGTTGCGCACGATGTCGACAGCCCACGCCTCGTTCGCGCTCTCGTCGAGCACGATGTGCACGACACCCGCGCCGGTCTCGATGACGGGGACGGTCGAGGACTCCACGACGGTGCGGATCAGCTCTGCACTCCCCCGCGGAATGAGCACGTCGACGTATCCACGAGCCTGCATGAGCCGGGTGCCGCCCTCGCGGCCGAACTCGTCGACGGTCTGCACCGCGTCTGCGGGGATGCCGGTCGATGCGATCGCCTGCTGGATGAGCCGCACGAGAGTGCGGTTGCTGGACTCTGCTGCCCGCCCACCACGCAGCACTGCGGCGTTTCCGCTCTTGAGCGCGAGCGCGGCGATGTCGACCGTGACGTTGGGACGGGCCTCGTAGATAGCGCCGACGACGCCGAAGGGAACCCGCACCTGCTGGATCGAGACCCCGTTGGGCAGCCGGCTGCCGCGCACCGACGTTCCCACCGGGTCGGGCAGCGCGACGATGTCGCGTACGGCCTCGGCGAGCTTGGCGATGCGGCCATCATCGAGCCGAAGGCGGTCCAGCAAGCCATCGGAGAGGCCGCTCTCGCGTCCGCGCTGAAGGTCCTCGGCGTTGGCGGCGATGATGTCCTGCGCGTTCTCGACCAAAGAACGGGCGATCGCGTCGAGCGCAGCGTTCTTCTGAGCGGTCGTCGCCGTGGCGAGCGGCCGCGACGCGGCCTTCGCAGCCTCGAGCTTGCGGAGGAACGCCGGAGAGTCCGCGGTCGCGGGCACCCCGTCGAGAACGGTGGTGGACATCCCCACAGTTTAGTCGGCGGCCCCGTCCGGCACGGCGCGTGCCCCCGACACCGTCGGAGCGAACCAGGTGCCCACCGACTCCCCCGCCAGCGCCGCATGCACACGGCTCGTCGAGGTGAGCAGCACCGCGCTGCCGGCCTCTGCAGCGTGGCGTGCTGCGGACACCTTCGTGATCGCTCCGCCCGAGCCGACGCCCGCGGGACCGGTGGAACCGATCTCCACTCCGGTCAGAGGGTCGTCGGCCGCCACGAAGTCGATGCGCTCGGCACCGGGCTCGTGCGGCGGTCTCGTGTACAGAGCGTCGACGTCCGAGAGCAGCACGAGCAGGTCGGCGCCGATCAGCGTCGCGACCAGGGCGGCGAGACGGTCGTTGTCGCCGAACCGGATCTCGTGCGTCGCCACCGTGTCGTTCTCGTTCACGATGGGCAGGATGCGCAGGTCGAGCAGACGCTCCATCGCACGCTTCGCGTTCGAGCGGTGCGTCGGGTTGTCCATGTCGTTCGCGGTCAGCAACACCTGTCCGGCGACGATGTCGTACCGGTCGAGGCTGTCCTGATAGCGATAGATGAGCACGTTCTGGCCGACCGCCGCGGCGGCCTGCTGCGTTGCGAGATCGGTGGGACGCGCGGTGAGCGAGAGGTAGGGAATGCCTGTCGCGATCGCACCCGACGACACCAGCACGACCTGGGTTCCACGAGCGTGCGCGGATGCCAGCGCATCGACCAGCGGCCCGATCTGGTGCGCGTTCTCGCCGCTGATGGACGACGACCCGACCTTCACCACGATGCGGCGGGCAGAGGGCACCAGAGAACGGTCGGTGATCACCATCTACGCGTCGTCCCCGTCGAGCTCATCGTCGTCACGCCACAGCCCAGCGTCGCGTTCGCGGAGCAGCTCGGCACGGGCTTCGGCCTTCGCGTCCATGCGCTCGTGGTACTCGATGCGACGCTGTCCTCGGGTCGCCCGCCCGTTCGCGTCGAGCCTCGAGTCGGTGCCGCGCGGTGAGGCGACCAGCTCGGCGGTTGAGGTCAGCGTCGGTTCCCAGTCGAACACGACGCCGTTGTCGGCGCCGATCACGACGGTGGACCCCGCGACGGCCCCGGCCTTGACGAGCTCGTCCTCGACGCCGAGCTTCGCGAGCCGGTCGGCGAGGAAGCCGACGGCCTCGTCGTTGGCGAAGTCCGTTTGCGCGACCCAGCGCTCTGGCTTGCCGCCGAGGATGCGGTAGATCGGGCCGTCCGAGCTTCCCTCGACACGGACGGTGAAGCCTGCCTCGTCGACGGCACGCGGGCGGATCACGATGCGCGGCTTGACCTCGGCATCGGCTGCGGCCTTCACCCGGGCATCCTCGACAAGCCCCGCGAGAGCGAACGAGAGCGGTCGAAGGCCCTCGTGGCTGACGGTCGAGATGTCGAAGACGCGGTAGCCGCGGGACTCGAGCTCGGGGCGCACGAAGGCGGCAAGCTCTGCGGCATCGGGAACGTCGATCTTGTTCAGAGCGACGAGTTGCGGCCGCTCGAGCAGGGGCACCTGGCCCTCAGGAACCGGGTAGGCGGCGAGCTCGCCGAGAATGACGTCGAGATCGCTGATCGGGTCACGCCCCGGCTCCAGGGTCGCGCAGTCGAGCACGTGCAGCAGTGCGCTGCAGCGCTCGACGTGACGCAGGAACTCGAGACCGAGCCCCTTGCCCTCGCTCGCCCCCTCGATGAGTCCCGGCACGTCCGCGATCGTGTAACGGATGTCGCCAGCCTGCACCACGCCGAGATTGGGGTGCAGCGTGGTGAACGGATAGTCGGCGATCTTCGGCTTCGCGGCGGAGAGCGCGGCGACCAGGCTGGACTTGCCTGCGGACGGGAAGCCGACCAGCGCGACATCCGCGACGGTCTTCAGCTCGAGGACGACGTCGCCCTCCCAGCCCGGCGTGCCGAGCAGCGCGAACCCCGGCGCCTTGCGCTTGGGTGACGCGAGAGCGGCATTGCCCAGCCCGCCCTGACCGCCGGGCGCGACGACGAAGCGCATGCCCTGCTGATCGAGGTCGATGAGCAGCTCGCCCGATGCGTCTTTGACGACCGTTCCGACGGGAACCTTCAGCTCGAGATCTTCACCGGTCGTGCCGCTTCGGTGGTCGCCCATGCCGAATCCGCCGTTCTCGGAGGAGCGGTGCGGATGACGGTGGTAGCCGAGCAGGGTGGTGACGCCCGGGTCTGTGACGAGCACGATGTCGCCGCCGTCGCCGCCGTTCCCGCCGTCGGGGCCGGCAAGCGGCTTGAACTTCTCACGACGCACCGACACGCAGCCGTTGCCACCGTGACCGGCACGCAGGTGCAGCGTCACGGTATCGACGAACGTCGCCACGATGCTCCTCACTGCCCGCCCTGCGAGCTTCTCTCTACGCTATCCGGATGCCGCGAGTCGGCACCGGAGCCGAAATCGCCGATGGGCGGGCCCGCGGCCCGCCCATCGGCTTACGTTCTGACGAACGGTCAGTTCGCTGCCACCACGTTGACGACCTTGCGGCCACCCTTGGTGCCGAACTCGACCGCGCCCGCCTCGAGGGCGAACAGCGTGTCGTCGCCACCGCGGCCCACGTTCGCGCCCGGGTGGAAGTGCGTGCCGCGCTGGCGGACGATGATCTCGCCCGCG
>JBQCJQ010000045.1:0-3040 GCA_051952615.1 Humibacter sp. | reverse complement strand
CCGACCCACCACCGAAACCGCGCCAACAAGGTGGTGGCTCGGCGACAAGGTGGTGGCTCAGCGGCAGTGTGGTGGCTCGGCGAGAACGTGGTGGCTCGGCGGAAGGATGCGGCTGGGTGGAGAAGGTGGTGGCTCAGCGGTGGTGGAGTGGCTGGGTGGAGAGGGTGGTGGCTCGGCAGGAAAGTGGTGGCTCGGCGGGCGGAGTGGTGGCTCAGCGGGCAGTGTGGTGGCCCGGCGAGGAGAGTGGGGATGTCAGGGATCCGCGACACGCTCCACGAGGCGGCGGCGTGTACGGCGCCGAACGCAACCACGCATCTAGTCGACCGCGGCGCGCCGGGCCGGGACCGGCGCGCAGGACTACTCGATATGCAGCCAGAAGAAGCTCTGGGTGCCGAGGGTCAGCGTGAAGCGGCCGTCTTCTGCGATGGTGGGGAACTTTCCTCCGCCGAACAGGTCGTAGAGCTCGCGTCCGGCGAAGTCCGGGGCGTCGAGGGTGACCGAGACGGGGTTGTGCGAGAACGAGAACACGCAGAGCACGTGCTCCGGCTGCTCTCCGAGCACGGTGCCGCTGCCCTTGTAGGAGCGCACGAAGGCGAGCACCGACGAGTGGTCGGTGGGCAGCACGGCGATCGAGCCGAGTCCGAAGACCGGGTGAGCCTTGCGCACGTAGATGACGTTCCTGATCCAGTGCAGCAGCGACCGTGACTGCGCCAGCTGCGCCTCGACGTTCACCTGGTTGAAGTGGTAGACGAGCGACTGCACGACGGGCAGGTAGATCTTGCCGGGGTCCGCGCTGGAGAAGCCTGCGTTGCGGTCGGGCGTCCACTGCATCGGGGTGCGGGACGAGTCGCGGTCCGGCAGCCAGATGTTGTCTCCCATTCCGATCTCGTCGCCGTAGTAGAGGAACGGCGTGCCGGGCAGGGAGAACAGCAGCGCGTGCGCGAGCTCGAGTTCGGCACGGGAATTGTCGAGGAGCGGGGCGAGGCGACGACGGATGCCCACGTTGGCGCGCATCCTCGGGTCGTACGCGTACCAGCCGTACATCGCCTGCCGGTACTCCTCGCTCACCATCTCCAGGGTGAGCTCGTCGTGGTTGCGCAGGAACACGCCCCAGCCAGCGCCGTCGGGGATGTCGGTGGTCTCCGACAGAACTCGCACGAGCTCATCCGCCCGCTGCGACCTGAGCGAGTAGAAGATGCGCGGCATCACCGGGAAGTCGAAGGCCATGTGGCACTCGGGCTCCTCGTCGGTGCCGAAGAACGCGGCGACCTCGCGCGGCCACTGGTTCGCCTCGGCGATCATGACGCGGCCGGGGTACTCGTGGTCGAGCATCGCGCGCAGCCGCTTGATGAACTCGTGGGTGGGAGGCTCGCCCTCACCGTTGCCCTCATCGGACTCGTAGAGGTAGGGGATGGCATCCAGCCTGAATCCGTCGACCCCCATGTCGAGCCAGAACCGCACGATGTCGAACACGGCATCATGCACTGCGGGGTTGTTGTAGTTGAGGTCGGGCTGGTGGGAGAAGAACCGGTGGAAGAAGAACTGCCTGCGCTCGGAGTCGAACGCCCAGTTCGAGTCCTCCGTGTCGGTGAAGATGATGCGGATGTCGGGCCACTTGTCGTCCGTGTCGCTCCACACGTAGAAGTCGCCGTACGGGCCATCGGGGTCACTGCGCGACGACAGGAACCATTCGTGCTGGTCGCTGGTGTGGTTGAGCGGCAGGTCGATCACGACCCGCATGTTGCGCTCGTGCGCCTTGGTGACGAGGTCCTGGAACTCGTCGAGGGTGCCGAACTCCGGCATGATCGACCGGTAGTCCGCGACGTCGTACCCGCCGTCGCGAAGCGGGGAGTTGAAGAACGGCGGCAGCCACAGCGCGTCGACGCCGAGCCACTGCAGGTAGTCCAGCTTCGAGACCAGGCCCTGGATGTCGCCCGTTCCGTCTCCGTTGCTGTCGACGAAGGAGCGAACCATCACCTCGTAGAAGACGGCGCGCCGATACCATTGCGGATCGAGAGTCAGACCGGGCAGCTGGATGGGTGCGGTGAAGGTCACTAGCGGTGCTCCTGAGACTTCGGTTGCGCGCGTCCATCGAGTCTAGAACGACCACGCAACGGGTCCACCTACACTTGAGCGTGATGTCAGCCCGTCCCGCGTCTCCCGCACACTCCGGTCCACGCGCGACGGAGGTCGTGGCACCCCGTCGTCACGACCTCGAGGTCGATGGAGCGCGCACGGCGTTCTGGGAGTACGGCGAGCAGGATGCCGCAACGACGATCGTGCTCGTACACGGTTTCCGCGGCGAGCACCACGGCCTCGAGCCCATCGCCGCCCGCCTCGCCGAGTTCCGCGTCGTTGTGCCCGATCTTCCCGGTTTCGGGGAGTCGGAGCCGCTCGCGAACGGACACGACATCGGCGACTATGTGCGGTGGCTGCGAGCGTTTCTCGTCGCGCTGCGCCCTGTGGGGCGGTTCGTGCTGCTCGGCCACTCGTTCGGGTCGATCGTCGTCTCCGCGACCCTCGCCGACCAGGCCGACCACCCGGCAGACGGCCCGGCGTCTGACGAGCCGCATCCCGATCTCGTCGTGCTTGTCAACCCCATCGGGGCTCCCGCGCTGAAGGGTCCGCGCGCGATCTTCACCCGGCTGGCGATCTTCTACTACTGGCTCGCGGCAGCACTGCCGGAGCGGCTCGGATTCGCGCTGCTCCGCAACGGTGTGATCGTGCGAGTGATGAGCGAGGCGATGGCACGGACCAAGGACAGGCGGCTACGCGGGTGGATCCACGCCCAGCACGCGGCCTACTTCAGTGCCTTCACGAGCCGGGCGGTCGTGCTCGAGGCATTCCGGGCATCCGTGAGCCACGATGTGTCGGAGTATACGGCGCGCATCGACGCCCCCGTTCTGCTCGTCGTGTCGGACAAGGACGACATCACGCCGCTCGCTGCGCAGCACCGGCTCCAGACCCTGTTCCCGAACGCGGCGCTTCAGGTCGTCGACGGCGGTGTCGGTCACCTCGTGCACTACGAGGCACCGGATCG
>JBQCJQ010000044.1:0-25792 GCA_051952615.1 Humibacter sp. | reverse complement strand
GGTGTCCATCGAGAACGAGAAGGCCGCGCTCGCGACTGAGGCGCAGGTCGAACTGCTCAGGGCCGAGGTCGCGACGATGCGAGTCCAGCTGCAAGAGGTGCACGCCGTGCTCACCGCAGGAGCATTGGCGCCCACCGATGTGCCGCGGCCGAACGGCGCAGGAGTGCAGGGGCAAACTGTCGCGGTGCCGGTCGACATGCAGCGGGTAACGGGGTAGTCAGCTCTTCCTCCCGCCGGTGCGAGCGCGGTAACGACCGGGCAACACCCCCGCAATCTAGCGGGCATACTGTCGCGGCATGGGCGACCTCTTCCACGGTTACGCGACCACGACGGACCGGACGCCGCGGGAGCGCGGCGCGGCGGCCGCGTGGGACGAGATGTTCGCCGATCCCCGCGCCGCTGTCGCGGATCCGCGGTCCAGTTACGCCGACGTGCACGCCGCGCTCGCGAAGATGACTCAGGACGAACTCCGAGGGCGCACCGAGTCCCTTGCGAGTTCGTATCTGGCTCAGGGCGTCACGTTCGACTTCGCGGGGGAGGAACGGCCGTTCCCGCTGGACGCAGTTCCCCGCGTGATCGACGCCGACGAATGGGCGACGGTCGAGGCTGGGGTGAAACAGCGGGTCAGAGCGCTCGAGGCCCTGCTCGCCGACGTGTACGGATCGCAGTCGTGCGTGCGCGACGGCGTGATCCCGGCTTCCGTGATCGGGTCGTCAGCCCACTTCTATCGGCAGGCGTACGGCATCGAGAGCCCGAACGGCGTTCGGATCCAGGTTGCAGGGATCGACCTGATCCGCGACGAGTCGGGGGTCATGCGGGTGCTGGAGGACAACGTACGCGTGCCGAGCGGGGTGAGCTATGTCATCTCGAACCGGCGGGTCATGGCGCAGACGCTTCCCGAGCTGTTCCAGAGCATGCGAGTGCGGCCGGTCGGCGACTATCCATATCGGCTTCTGGGCGCGTTGAAGGCGGCAGCACCTGAGGACGTCGCGGATCCGACGATCGTCGTGCTCACGCCCGGCGTCTTCAACTCCGCGTATTACGAGCACACGCTGCTGGCCCGGCTGATGGGAGTGGAGCTCGTCGAAGGACGCGACCTGTTTTGCGCCGACGGTCACGTGTGGATGCGCACCACCAACGGTCCGGCACGAGTCGATGTCATCTATCGGCGGATCGACGACGACTTTCTCGATCCCCTTCAATTCCGCTCGGACTCTGTGCTCGGAC
This sequence comes from Humibacter sp., assembly GCA_051952615.1. Taxonomy (GTDB): domain Bacteria; phylum Actinomycetota; class Actinomycetes; order Actinomycetales; family Microbacteriaceae; genus Humibacter. Next base: position 24,565 of record JBQCJQ010000044.1, on the reverse strand, counting down.
CGCCGGGGCTGCTGGCCGTGGCGCGCCGGGGCAACGTCACACTCGCCAACGCGGTCGGCAATGGTGTTGCCGACGACAAGCTCGTGTACACCTATCTGCCGAACCTCATCAGGTACTACCTGTCGGAGGATCCGCTGCTGCCGAACGTGGACACGTGGCGGCTGGAGGATCCCGGGGCGTTGGAGGAAGTGCTGGATCGGCTGGACGAGCTCGTCGTCAAGCCGGTCAACGGCTCCGGCGGCAAGGGACTCGCCGTAGGGCCCGACGCCTCCAGGCGCGAGCTGGACGAGCTCCGCGAGCGGCTCCTGGATGACCCGCGAGGCTGGATCGCGCAGCCGGTCGTGCAACTGTCGACGATTCCCACACTCGTGGATGACGGCATCCGTCCCCGCCTTTCCGACCTGCTACCGTTCGACGTCAACGACTGGGACGACGTCTGGGTGCTTCCGGGAGGTCTCACGAGGGTCGCGTTGCCCGCCGGCCAGCTGGTCGTGAACTCGTCGCAAGGCGGAGGCTCGAAGGACACCTGGGTGCTGGAAGGCCACGAGCGACTTCGCACAGGGGAGATGCCGGTGGTGCCATCCGCCGAGGCGACGAGGGTGCGCGACGTCGTCGCCGCCCAGTCCGTGCCGAGCGGAGCGGCCCCGCCTGATCTCGGTCCCGTGCACACCCCGAGCAGTGCTCCCGTCGGGGTGTCGCAGTACGACCAGGAGCAGCAGCAACAACAGCAATCGCAGGAGCAATGATGCTCAGCCGGATCGCGGAGTCCCTCTTCTGGATCGGCCGGTACCTCGAGCGTGCCGACGGTACGGCTCGAATCCTGGATGCCCATCTGCAGCTGCTGCTGGAGGATCCGTGGACCCAGGAGGACGAAGCCTGTCGATCGTTGCTCGCCGTCATGGGCGTGGAAGGGTCCGCCGCGGATGCGCCGAGTCCCACCGATGCCGAACCGATGTCCGCCGTGGGCCGCGCCGATGTGTTGAGGCTGCTCGCGGTCGACCGGCAGCAGCCGGCATCCATCGCCTTCAGTCTGTGGTCGGCACGCGAGAACGCGAGGCGCGCGCGAGAGATCGTGTCGACGGAGCTCTGGGAATGCCTCAACACGACGACGGCCGGGATTCCGCGCCAGGTCAGGCCGGACAAGGTTCACACGTATTTCCACTGGGTGCGCGATCGCGTGTCGCTGGCGGTGGGCATCAACGAATCGCTCATGGCCCGCGACGAGGCGTGGCACTTTTACCGGCTCGGTCGCAACCTCGAGCGAGCCGACATGACCGCCAGGCTGCTCGCGACCAGATCGCTGACGCAGGCATCCGGTGTGAGCTGGACGACCATCCTGAGATCCTGCAGCGCCTACGAGGCATACCTGCGGACGTATCGGGGTGTCGCCTCGTCGCGCAATGCGGCCGAGTTCCTTCTCCTCGACCGGCTGTTTCCGCGATCGATCATGTATTCGCTCTCGCATGCTGCGTTGGCCGTGCGGGACCTCGAGCCGGCGACCGCACGCGTCGGCGTGTCCGACAGAGCCGCGCTGCTCCTCGGGCAGGTGATCAGCGGACTCGAGTATCGGCTGATCGGCGACATCGTCGACGACCTGCCGGCAAATATGGCGGCGGTGCAGCGTGCGACGAGCAACACGAGCGAAGCGGTTCGGGCACGGTACTTCCCGACCAACGCGCTTCCGATCTGGGTGGGTGAGATGTCATGAGACGCATGCACGTACTGCACAGGACGGGGTTCCGGTACCCCGACGAGGTGACGGCCTCCTACAACGAAGCGCGGATGCTCCCCGCCCGTGGAGACGGGCAGCTCGTGCTCTCCTCCGACCTCGAGGTCACCCCCGGCGGGCGGCAGTTCGGATACTTCGACTACTGGGGCACCCAGGTGACGGCGTTCGAGGTGATCGTCCCGCACAGCGAGCTCATCCTCACGGCGCGCAGCCTCGTCGAGCTCACCCCGCGGCTCCCGCCCGCCTCGCCCGCGGATTGGCGCACCGTGACTCGCGCCGCCGCCCTCACCGTCGGCTATATCGAGCAGGTACGACAGACTCCGCGGACCGACCCGACCGACGAGGTGGTGCGCCTCGCTCGGGAATGCAAGGCCGAAACGCACGCGCCCGATCCCGCCGCCATGCTCATCTGTCGCCGGATCGGCGAGGCGATGCAGTACGTGCCGGGGTCCACCGGAGTCCACTCCACCGCTGCGGAAGCATGGGAGAAGCGCAGCGGAGTCTGCCAGGACATCGTGCACGTGGCCCTGGGAGCACTCCGATCCGTCGGCATCCCTGCGCGCTACGTCTCCGGATACCTTCACCCCAGCCAGGACCCGCAGATCGGCGAGACCGTCAGCGGCGAGTCGCACGCGTGGGTCGAATGGTTCAGCGGAGCCTGGCGCGGATTCGACCCGACCAACCTCATCGAGATCGGCGACCGTCACGTGCTCGTCGGCCACGGCCGCGACTACGACGACGTGGCTCCCCTCCGCGGTGTGTATGCCGGTCCGGGGGAGTCGGAGCAGTTCGTGTCGGTCGAGATGACCTGTCTCGCGTAGCGCACAGGATCGCTACAGCGCGCAACATAGAGGTTCGATGACGGGTAACGCAATTCATGTTGCGTGTGTCGCCGCTGCATTGCGCTCTATTTCAGTGATGGTATCGATCCCTGGCGGTTCTCCCTAGCGTGGGTCCATATCCACCCCACTGCATGAGGAGACCTCCATGTCCACCCGTTCCAGGGTCCTGAGGGCCGCGGCCGTCGCGACGCTCGCCGCCTTCGGTCTCGCAGGCTGCGCGATCTCGTCGGACGCGTCCAGCGGCGGGAAGACCACGCTCACGTTCTGGTCCTACTACTCCGGCACCCAGGAGACGTGGCTCGAGAACCAGGTCGCGACGTTCGAGAAAGCCAACCCCGATGTCGACATCAAGATCGTGAAGACCGTCGGCAGCCAGCAGGATCAGAAGCTGCTCGCCTCGGTCGCGACCGGCACGACTCCCGACCTCTTCATCAACAACATCGTCGTCGATTACCCGACGCTGGTCTCCGGCGGCGTGCTCAAGGACCTCACGCCGTACTGGGATAAGTACGCCGACAAGGACCAGTTCCCGTCGAGCGCGGTGTGGAAGACCGACGGCAAGGTCTACAACCTGATGTCGTACACGAACCTCATCGGGCTGTTCGTCAACACCGATATCACCAAGCAGTACGGCATCACCCAGCCGCCGACCACGCTCGACGAGCTTCAGACAGATCTGGCGAAGGTGGCAGCGGGAGGCAAGTACCAGGGCATCGCGCTCTCAGGCGCCCCCACCGTCGAGGGAGCGTGGCTCTTCGCACCCCAGCTGCTCGGCCAGGGCGTCGGCTACTGCAACTTCGAGGGCGACAAGGTCAACGCGGCGTTCGACCGCGTGCAGCAGTGGGCGAAGGCCGGCTACACGCCGCAGGCGACCGCGACCTGGAGCCAGAACGACTCGTGGCAGCAGTTCATGACCGGGAAGTACGCGTTCGGGATCAACGGCAACTGGCAGCTCGGCAACGTGAAGGCGGCGAAGTTCGGCTACACGACCGCCCAGTTCCCTGCGCCCCCCGGCGGCACGAGCATCGTCTACCCGGGCGGCGAGGGCTTCGGCATCGGCGCGAAGTCGAAGCACCCCGACCTGGCATGGAAGTTCCTCCAGCAGGCCATCCTCTCCTCCGACGGAGGGAAGACGGTGTACGACAAGGCCGGCTCCATCCCGGTGCGCGCCGACGTCGCCGACACCCCGGCGATCGCCAGCGACAAGCTCGTGCAGCCCTTCGTGAAGGCGGCTCAGACGAGCGCGGCGTGGCCGAACAACCCCAACACCGCGAACGTGCAGACCGCGCTCGGAAAGGCGGTCAGCGGTGTGATCTCCGGTCAGACGTCCGCTGCCGATGGCGCGAAGAACGCGGAGACCCAGATCGCCGCCGCGCTGAAGAAGGGCGGCGGAGGCTGCAAGTGACCGCAGCGACTGCAGTCGACACCGAGGGCCGGCGCACCGCGCGCCGGTCCTCGGCGGCGCGCGCCGGCCGCGGCGCTCTGACACCCTTCATCGCGCCGGCCGTCGTGCTGATCGCGGTCTTCGCGCTCTACCCGCTTTTCGTGCTGGTCAGGATGTCGCTCAGCGACGTCGGGCCGACGAACATCGTCGGCGAGTGGCACCTGGTCGGTCTGCAGAACTACCAGGCCGTGGTGAGCGATCCGGAGACCTGGCTCGCGGCCCTTCGCACGGTGGCCGTCGCCGCCGTGCTCCTCGCCTCCAACCTCCTGCTCGGCTTCATCGCAGCCTCCGTTCTCTCCGTCCGCCGTCGCGCGACGGCCATCGTGCTCGGGATCATGGTGTTCGTCTGGGCGCTGCCTCCGATCGTGAGCGGCAGCGCGTGGAAGTTCCTCCTCGACGACACCGGCGCCGTCAACGGCATCCTCGGGCTCGTCGGCATCCCGGCCGTGCACTGGCTGAGTTCGCCTGAACTCGCGCTGTGGTCGGTGTCCGGCGTGATCGCGTGGGCCGCCCTCCCGTTCTCCACCCTCATTCTGCGGGGCGGACTGCTGGCCATACCCGACGAGCTGATCGAGGCCGCAGCGCTCGACGGTGCGGGATACTGGCGCACCCGTTTCACCGTCGTGCTCCCTCAGCTGCGCGCGACGGTCTGGATCCTCTCGATCCTGACCGTGCTCTACGCGTTCAAGACGTTCGACTTCTTCTACGTCGTCACCGAGGGCGGCCCCGGCACCTCGACCAACACCCTGCCGGTGCGGTCGTACTACACCGCCTTCTCCAACTTCGACATGAGCACGGGAGCCACGATCGCCGTGATCTCGATGCTGTTCGTCGCGATCTTCGCCGTGCCGTACGTGCGGGGCGTGCGGAAGGAGGAGGCGGCATGATCTCCCGTTCCACCCGTCGCGTCTTTCTCGTCATAACACTCGTGCTCGGGGCGGCGTATCTGCTGCCGCTGCTGTGGATCGTCGTCACGTCGCTGAAGAGCAACGACGACATCCTGCGCGATCCGAACGGGCTGGTGTTCGTGCCTTCCCTGTCGACCTACGCATCGGTGATCGGCGACGGGCTCGGCGCGATCGCCACGTCCGCGCAGATCGCGGTGTTGGTGACGCTGGTGGTGATCGTCGTCGCCGTGCCGGCCGCGTACGGGCTGGCCAGGCGGATCTCGCCGCTCTGGAGCCGGGTGATCGCGGTCGTCCTCGCCGCGCTGCTGATCCTGCAGATGGTCCCGCAGCCGATGACGGTGATCCCGCTCTACAGCGTCCTGGCGTCGTGGGGGCTGCTCGGCACACTGCCGGGGCTGATCCTTGCCGACATCGCCCTCTTCCTTCCGTTCGCGATCATGCTGCTGCGGCCGTTCGTGCTCGCCATCCCCGGCTCCTTGTCCGAGGCGGCGGCGATCGACGGCGCCTCCCGTTGGCAGACGTTCCGCCGCATCGCCGTCCCCATGCTCAGCAACGGCGTCGTCACGGTCCTCACGGTGATCTTCATCTCCGCCTGGGGCGAGTTCGTCTACGCGATCAACTTCCTCCCGGAGGGCACCGTGCTGCCGGTCAGCGGACTCCTCGCACAGCAGAACTCCACCTACTCGGCCAGCTGGAACAGCCTCATGGCGCTGGCGGTGCTCACCTCGCTGCCGCTGCTGATCGTGTTCGCCTTCACCCAACGCCGCCTCATCGACGGCCTCTCCCTCGGAGCAGTCAAGTGACACATCCCTTCCCCACCGTCTCGACGGGCACCTTCGACGAGGAGGCGTTCGGCCGCATCCTCGACGAGGCGCGCGACGGTGCCGTCGACCGTGAGCGGGAGCGGGACCTGCCTTCCGATCTCATCCGCCGTCTCGGCGCGGCCGGCTTCGGCAGCGCCCGTGTCCCCGTCGAGGCGGGAGGCGAGGGCGCCTCGCTCGAGACGCTCTTCGACCGCCTCATCACGCTGGCCGCGGCCGACGCCAACGTGGCGCACGTGTTCCGCGGTCACCTCGCGTTCGTCGAGCAGCAGTTCTTCGAGCCGGACGAGGGGCGGCGCAACCTGTGGTTCTCGCGAGTGCTCGCCGGCGAGTTCGTCGGCAACGCGCAATCGGAGCTGAGCGGCACCTCGGACCTGGCGACCACGCTCACCGACGACGGCGACGAGCTCGTGCTCACCGGCCGCAAGTTCTACACCACCGGCAGCATCTACGCCGACTGGATCGACCTCTCCGCCCGCTACGGCGAAACCGACTACCAGGTCGTCGCCTCCACGCACGCGCCGGGGGTGCAGTCGGTGGACGACTGGAAGGGATTCGGGCAGAAGCTGACGGGGTCCGGCACGACAGTGTTCGACGGCGTGCGCATCCCCCGGGAGGATGCCCGGCCCTACGGCGACGACAGCGCCGAGAAGCACGCCTACATGATGGGGTTCTTCCAGCTCGTTCTGCTCGCGGTGGTCGCCGGGATCGGTCGCGCGGCCGTCGATGACGCGGTCGCATTCGTGCAGCCGCGCCGCCGCATCTTCGGCTTCGCGGGAGAGGCCCTGCCCCGTGACAACCACCTGGTGCAGTCGGTGGTCGGCGGTCTCTCGAGCACCGCGTTCGCGGCACGCGCCACGGTGCTGGAGTGCGCCCGCGGCCTCGACCGCGCCCTCGCCTCCAGCCTCGCCGGGGAGCCGGACCGCGACCTCTTCACCACGGCCCAGCTCGACGTGTACCGCGCGCAGCAGACGGTCCTCCCGTCGGTGGTGGCGGCGACCGGCGAGCTCTTCGAGGTCGGTGGCGCATCCGCCGTGGATGCGGGCCTCGCCCTCGACCGGCACTGGCGCAACGCCCGCACCATCGCGACGCACAACCCGGCCATCCACCGCCGGCGGACCATCGGCGCGTACGAGCTGAACGGTACCGCGCCGGAGTGGAACATCGAGGTGCCCGCCAAGTGACAGACAAGAAGCAGCTGCTCGTCAACCTGTTCGAGATGAACACGCCGGGCCACATCACCCACGGGCTCTGGCGCCTCCCGGACAACAACCGCGAACGGTACAAGGACATCGCGTACTGGACCGAGCTCGCGCAGGTCGCCGAGTACGGCGGCTTCGACGCCATCTTCATCGCCGACGTCGTCGGCGCGTACGACGTCTACCGCGGGAGCTTCGAGCCGGCCGTTCGCGAGGGCCTTCAGATCCCTAACAACGACCCGCTCCTCGTCATCCCGGCGATGGCCGCCGTCGCCGACCACATCGGCTTCGGTGTGACCTTCTCGACGAGTTACGAGCCCCCCTTCGCGTTCGCGCGGCGCATGAGCACACTCGACCACCTCACTCGAGGCCGGATCGGATGGAACATCGTCACCTCGTACCTGCCGAACGCTGCGCGCAACTTCGGACTGGAGGAGGAGATCCCGCACGACACCCGGTACGAGATCGCCGACGAGTTCATGGATGTCGTCTACAAGCTCTGGGAGGGGTCGTGGGACGACGGGGCAGTGATCGTCGACCGCGACGGGGGAGTGTTCACCGACCCGGCCGGCGTGCGCCCCATCGATCACGTGGGAACGCACTTCCGGGTGGCAGGCCCGCACCTGTCGGAGCCGTCCCCGCAACGCACGCCCCTGTTGTTCCAGGCCAGCGCGTCGAAGGCGGGCACTGCCTTCGCCGCGAAGCACGCAGAAGTACTGTTCACCGCCGACCGGCCGGCGGGTGCGCTGCAGAAGAACATTGCGTCCATCCGCGACGCCGCCATCGCCCTCGGCCGCCGTCCCGACGACACCCGCTACGTGGTCATGGCCAGCATCATCGTCGGCCGGACCGAAACGGAGGTCGCCGACAAGCTCGCCCGTTACCGCCGTTTCGCGAGCGAGGAAGGGAAGTTCATCCACATGAGCGTCCCGTTCCGCCCGCTCGACCACCCGCCGCACATCACGGTGCGCGAGGCGCTCGAGCGGGAGGGACGGCACGACCTCGTCGAGGCCGGCGGTCTCCCGCTCCACCTGACCGTCGGGCAGTACAGCACCGCTGTCGACGAGGCGTGGGACGAGTCCCAGTTCTTCGTCGCAGGCACCCCCGACGTGGTCGCCGACGAGGTCGAGCGCTGGCTGGATGAACGGGGCGTCGACGGCATCAACCTGCGCCAGTACCACTCCTTCGAGACGGCCAGGGATTTCGCCGAGCTCGTCGCTCCCGAACTCCGCCGCCGTGGCCGGCTCCGCGAGGAGTACGTGCCGGGCGAGACGCTCCGCGAGCGTGTGTTCGGCGAGGGTCCGCGCCTTCCGGAGCGGCACTGGGCTGCGCGGTACCGGGGCGGGGCGAACCTCTGATGGCAACGCAGGGCCTGCGTGTCGCCGTGGTGGGCATGGGCTTCGGCGCCGAGTTCGTCCCGATCCACCGCGACCACCCGTTCGTCGACGAGGTGGTGATCGCCGAACCCGACGGCGCCCTGCGGGAGGCCGCGGCGGAGGCGTTCGGGGTGCGCCGCGCGTACGCCTCCCTCGACGATGTGCTCGGCGCTGCCGATGTGGATGCGGTGCACATCGTGACAGGCATCCCCGACCATGCCGCGCATGTGATCGCCGCGCTCGACGCGGGAAAGCACGTCGCATGCACCGTCCCCATGGCGCTCTCCTTCGACGACATCCAGAGGATCGTGGACGCCCGCGAGCGCTCGCAGACCACCTACATGATGATGGAGACCGCGGTCTACACGCGGGAATACCTGTTCGCCGAGCGCCTCGTGCGCGACGGCGAGCTGGGTCGCATCGCCTACGCGCGCGGCACCCACTTCCAGGACATGACGGACTGGCCGGCGTACTGGCTGGGGCTGCCGCCGATGTTCTACGCGACCCACGCCGTCGCCCCGCTCCTCCGCCTGCTCGGCAGCCGTGCGGAACGCGTGCTCGCGGTCGGCGGCGGCCGCCTCGAGGAGGCGAACCGAGGCCCGGACGGAAACGGGTTCCCCGTCGAGGCGGCCATCGTGCGGCTCGCCGGCAGCGACGCCCTGATCGAGCTGACCCGGTCCTTGTTCCAGCTGGCACGGCCCTACACCGAGTCGTTCTCGGTCTACGGGGATCGCCGAGGCTTCGAGTGGCCGCAGCGCGAGGGCGAGGACGAACCGCTCCTCTACACGATGGCAGCGGACGCGACGGGGCGCGGACGGCCGATCGACACTGAGCCCGTGAGCACACCCGACCGGGCCGACCTGCTGCCCGAGCCGCTGCGTCGATATACCAGACGCATCGCCGACCCCGAGCACCGCTCCTTCGTGCAGGGCGGCGGTCACGGCGGATCGCACCCGCACCTGGTGCACGAGTTCATTTCCAGCATCGTCGAAGGGCGCGCGCCCGCGATCGACCATTTCACCGCGGCGAACTGGACAGCGACAGGCGTGGCCGCCCATCAGTCCGCGCAGGCCGGCGGCGAGTGGGTGGATGTCCCGCGGTTCATGCCACGCGGATAGGAGCGCCCTCGGCGATCGATGCGGGGTGGAGCCCTCTCTCGCTCGCGGCTGACTGCGGGTTTCCGCGGGGCCGCTCCCGGCTAGTGGTCGGCCTGTCCGGCGGTTGGCCAGGTGAGGGTGTGGCTAGTGAGTGCTGTGAGGAATCCGGTGAGCCAGTCGTGTTCGGCGCGGCGGCGCGCGAGTTGGTACTGGTGTTCGGATAGGAAGATCGGATTCTCCGTCTCGGATTGCGCGCGGCGGAGGAGGTTCTCGTCGAGGTCCAGCGCCCTCGCCATGCGGTCGATGCGGTCGTCGAGGAGGGCGATGACACGGTCGCGGCCTAGCGGGTACATGAAGCAGAGCGCCGCGGGAAGGCTGTCGGGGTCGGTGTCGTCGATGAGCGCTTCTTCGACCCACGTGATCAGCATCTTCAGGCCGGCGGCGGATATCGCGAAGGGTGTCCGATCGGGTCGGTTTCCGTCTCGGTCGGGCTCGTCGGCATGGATGAGGCCCGCGCGGTCGAGCCGGCGGATGGCGTCGTAGAGCGATGTTGTCTTCACGCCGGGCAGGCGGTCGTAAGCGCGTTCCACGATCCGTTGACGCATGCCGTAACCGTGCAGCGGCTCTTCGCTCAACATCCCGAGCACGATGACGCTCAGCGGGGTGCGTAGCTGCCTTTGAGACACGCGTTCAAGCCTATCAGGCATATAGTTGACATCAACTAGTAGAACTCAACTAAGGGAGATGGCACGATGACATCCACACGATCAGCACTGATCGTCGGCGCCGGGATCGCCGGACCCGCCTGTGCTCTGGCCCTCGCCAAGATCGGCATCCACTCCACCATCGTGGAGTCCCATCCCGGGCCGTCCGACGGCGTTGGCGCAATCATTACGATCGCCGACAACGGCTTTGACATCCTGCGATCCCTGGGAGTGGCGGTGGCGGTGTCCACCGAAGCGCAAGTGACCTCGGAAATTCAGATGCTGGACGCGGCCGGACACACATTCGCGCGGTATCCGGGCGGTGGGTCTGTCATAGCCCGTGACACTCTCGCTCGCATACTCGCCGAACGTGCGCAGCAGGGCGGAACACTTATCCACTACGACCGCCGCCTCGTCGGTGTGCAGGCCACCTCGCACGGGGTCCGGGCGCACTTCAGCGACGGAGATGACCTCGAGGCCGACATGCTGGTGGGGGCGGACGGCATCCACTCGACAGTCCGTGATCTCATCGACTCGAACGCACCACGCCCCGCATACGAGGGCGTGCTCGGATTCGGGGCGGCCACCCACGCACCAGCCGTTCACGCCGAGCTCGGCGTGATGAACTTCGCTTTCGGTCAGCGCTTCCTCGGCTACTGGAGGCTGCCGGACGGCCGGATCGCCTGGTACGCAGCCCTGCCGCACGCCGACGAACTCACGTGGCATCAGGTGTCGGACACCCCACGCTCCGAATGGCTCGCACGGCTGCGCGCCGCCTACGTCGGCCACACCCCGGCAGCCGACCTCCTCTCCCTCACCGCGCCGGGCGACCTCATCACCACCGGACCAATGCTGCGCATGCCGTCACTCCCACACTGGTACAGCGAGCGCCTCGTCCTCGTCGGCGACTCGGCGCACGCGCCCTCCTCCACGTCCGGGCAAGGCGCCTCACTGGCACTGGAAAGCGCGCTCGACCTCGCCCGTTGCCTGCGAGACACGCCCGATCTCGACACCGCATTCGCCACATACGAACACCTCCGCCGACCCCGAGTCCAAACCATCGCCGAAAACGCCGCCGCCGCCAACCGGAACAAAGCCGGCAAACCCTCCGGGGAACCCGTCAGCCGCTTCGACCCCACCGACTACCGGATCGAATTCGACCGACCCGTCGTCTCCTCCGCCGGTCGCAACTGACCGACCCCGGTCCTTCTCCGCACGAAGCTCACCGTCGAGTTCGCCCGCGGCCCGGTTGCTCACAATGGGAATCAGCGAACGCGCGAGGAATCATTGGCTACGTAGGTCTCGAGGACGGCGGCCGCAGTCCCTGGGTCGTCGACCGTGACGACGATGGAGCGACCGTCTTGGCGGAAGACTTCGAGGCCTGGTCCCCGGCTGGTCAAAACCCCCCACCGCCCTTTGCGGGTCGGGCCGATCACCCATCGCAAACCCCAACCGCCGAAATCGGCCATGGGGTCGACCGGGATGACGCCCGCCTTGGCGACATCCCGCGCTGGAATCTGCAGTCGGGGCCAGCCGACGGCGGAGCGCACACTGAAGCCGCGCGGTCCCGCAGTGACGACGAATTGAGCCGTGACCAGGAGCACCGTCAACAGGAGTGCCGGCACGAGGAAGATCGGCCACAGACGTGGACCGACCGTCAATACCAAAGTGACGCCGAGCACGATCAGTGCGGCAGCGGCGGTGGCGATGATCGCCATGAACCACGCGGGGAGTCCCAATCTGCCTGTCCAGCCCGCGATCTCGCCGGATCGAACGGGGAGGGTGTCACCCGCGCGCACGCGATCGACCGCCGGGGCCTTGCGCGGCAGCAGCCACCAGGTGAGCACAGCCGCGACGATCGCGAGGATGACGCCGCCGGCGAGAGGGAGCCCGGGTGCGAGCGGTGATGTGTTGAGGAGCACCAACCCGAGTCCCATGCCGACGGCATGGAAGACAGTGATTCCCATCGCGATCGCAGGCATCCAGGCGTTGGTTCCGGCCACCCGCGTGGCACGGGCCATGAAGAAGCCGATGATGGCGATGACGGGGAATCCGATCACGGCGACGAGAAGCGCGTAGGTCCACCATGGTCCGGTGCGAATTGCACCCGGACTCCAGTTCGTAATGAGCTGTCGACTGCCCGTCGCGCCGACGACGATCACCACGATCTCCACCGCCACGACGATCGCAAGCGGGATCCAGATCGTTGCGGTCAGCGCCCACCGTCGCCCGGTGTCGTGGTCGACCACGCGCCTCATGACTCGTACTCCTTACGGATGAGCGCGAGCAGGGTGCCGATCGGGACGCCAGCGGTCTTCGCCTCCGACACGGCATGCACCACCGCGGTGCGGAGCCCTTCGGCGGTCGGCGCCCCCAGAACGACAGCGCCGCGGCCGCGACGAAGCTCGACCTGACCGTCGTTGCGGAGCTCTTGATACGCGCGCAGCACCGTGTGGACGTTCACTCCCAGCGAGTCGGCCAGCTCCTTCGCGGCGGGCAGACGCTCCCCGGTGGCGACCGTTCCAGTCGCGATCTGGGTGGCGATGGACTCGGCGATCTGGGCGAACACGGGAGTCACGGTCGTCGGGTCGATGAGCACGAACACGGTTCTATTCTAGAACAGACAGTTATTCTAGTTGCATTAGAACTATGTTCTGTTTAGGGTTCCTAACATGGATTCGACAACGGCGGGCGCGACAGACGTGCTGGAGGTCGACGGCCTCGTCGTCCGGTACGGCGCACACCCCGCCGTCGACGGCGTGAGCCTGCGGGTGCGACGCGGTGAGATCTTCGGACTTCTCGGCCCGAACGGCGCAGGCAAGACCAGCACACTCAGCGCGATCGAGGGCTTGCAGAAGGTCCATCGCGGCAGCGTGAAGGTTGGCGACGTGGATATCCAGAAGGACCCCCGCAACGCGAGGGCTCGACTCGGCGTGCAGTTGCAGGCATCCAGTTTCCAGCCGGAGCTGACGATCGAGGAGATCGTGCTGCTGTTCGCCGGGCTCTACGGTCTAGCCCTCGGAAAGACTCAGGTCGCCGATCGTATTCGCGGTGTCGGGCTTGGGGACGAGCTCGGCAAGCGCTTCAAGTCGCTCTCGGGCGGCCAGCAGCAGCGCTTGTCCCTGCTGATCGCGGTCGTTCACGATCCGGTGCTCTTGCTTCTGGATGAGCCGACGTCGGGCCTGGACCCGCAGTCGAGACGTCAGCTCTGGGATCGGATCGAGCGGCTGCGCACCGCAGGCAGCAGCATCCTCTTGACCACGCACTCGATGGAGGAGGCCCAGGCCGTCTGCGATCGTGTCGCGATCATCGACCACGGGAAGCTGCTGACGGTGGATACGCCAGCTGGACTGATCTCGAGGCATCGCGACGACCCTCGAGTCGCATCGGTCGCGCACGGCGAAGTAACCCTCGAAGACGTGTTCATCGGGCTGACGGGGAGCGAGATCCGTGACTGATCTGACCCATACGCCGTCCAGAGAGGGCGGCGCGTATCCCAGAGTCGGGCTGATCTTCCGATCGCTGTTCCGCGCCGACTTCACGGTGCTGGTGCGCAGCACCCAGACGGTCATCCTGAACATCGCCGTGCCGATCCTGTATCTGGTCATCACCGACCTGCACAACCTTCTGCACCTGGGCGGAAATGCCCCCGCCGGCTGGACGGCAGAGTTCACGATCAGCCTCGCGCTGACCGTCGGGTTGATGTCCGCCAGCGTGATGGGCTATGCAGGCACGGTGGCGCAGGACCGCGCGACAGGCGTGTTCCAGCGACTCCGGGTAACCCCGGCTCCCACGTGGGCGATCATGGGCAGCCGACTGCTCGTGCAGGTGGTCGTCGACCTCATCATGACCGTGATCGTCCTGATCATCGGCAGCGCCATGCACAGCGTCCTCTTCGCCACCGGTCAGTATCTCCTCGTCGTCGGCGTGTCACTGCTTGGCGGTGCGATGTTTCTCGCGATCGCCCAAGCAATCGCCGGCATCGTGCGGTCCGCCGCGGGCGTCAATGCCGTCGGGCGAGTCTTGTTCATCGTCTTCCTGCTGCTCGGTCTGCTCGGTGCGAGTGGAATCCTGGGCGACACCGTTCAGGAGATCTCCGATTGGACTCCCGTCGGCGCGCTCATCAACGTCTACAGCGGGGTGCTGGACACCGCCGGCTGGGACTGGACCAATACCAGCGGCCTCATCACGACAGTGGGCTACATCGTCGTCGGCGCCTTCATCGGCATCCGCTGGTTCCGATGGGAATCACGATAGGAACAGGAGAACATCTATGTCAGCAACGCTGCAGCTGTCGCACAAATCGATCGGGGCCGAGGTTCGCCGCGGCGACTACGACATTCTGCTCGACGGCAAGCAGGTCGGCTCCGTCGCCATGAACGACACTTTCGAGACGTCCATCGAGCCAGGCCGTCACACGCTGCAGCTCCGCTCGGGCAAAGACTCGAGCAGGATCAAGTCGTTCGACGCCGCGGACGGCGACATCGTTTCGTTCCACGGTACGGGCAAGAGCATCCTGCCGGTATTCCTGGCGTCGATCGTCGTCAGGAGCCTCCGACTCAACCTGGTTCGCGAATAGGTACGTCTGACGGCCTCATCTGCCGCCGAGACGAAAAAGCCCCCGAATCCTTATGGGATCGGGGGTTTTAGTGGTGGCTCCGACCGGCATCGATCCGGTGACCTTTCGATTTTCAGTCGAACGCTCTACCAACTGAGCTACAGAGCCGAGACATCGTACGGATGCCCACTGGAGAAGAAGCCCTCCATATAGAAGGGCTTCTCCAGCGCGACCCTGACGGGACTTGAACCCGCGACCTCCGCCGTGACAGGGCGGCACGCTAACCAACTGCGCTACAGGGCCTTGATGTGTATTCGATTGTCCAGTGTAGTCGTGACCCCAACGGGATTCGAACCCGTGCTACCGCCGTGAAAGGGCGGCGTCCTAGGCCACTAAACGATGGGGCCGTCTGCGCCCGTGACGCCTGACTACCGAGGGTCAAGCCTAAAGGAACCGTCGGCAATTGCCAAACCGGGGCGGGCGACCACCGACATCCGATGCATCCGAATCCCGCGACGGGCCCGGAATGGCGCGAAAACCCGCTGAACTCGGCGTTACGGTGGCTCGAGTTCCGAGCATGTCGACCGGCGCCCGATGGCCAGCCGAGGAAGCGAACCATGACGCGAGACCCCCGCAAGCGACGACGCGCGCGCCTTGGAGTCGTGCTCACAGGCATCCTGATCGCGGCTCTTTGCGGCGGCATCGCCCAGCCCGCCTATGCCGACGAGTACCCGAGCTGGCAGGACGTGCAGAACGCCAAAGCGAACCAGGCTGCCGCGCAGGCTGAGGTGACGAAGATCCAGGGGCTGATCTCCAATCTCCAGACCCGGGTCGAGCAGACGCAGGCCGCTTCGGTGCAGGCCGGCGAGGAGTTCAACCAGGCTCAGCAGAAGTTCGACCTCGCGGACGTGAAGGCGCAGACGTTGCAGTCGCAGGCATCCGATCTGACCAAAAAGGCGACCGACGCGACCACGCAAGCGGGGCGCCTCGCCGCCGAGCTGTACCGGTCCGGTGGCGAGAATCTCACGGCCAACCTCTTTCTGAGCGGTTCGAGAAACGCGAAGGATGCCGACAAGCTGCTCGATCATCTCGGGTCGGCCTCGAAGCTGGTCGAGAACACCAGCGGCATCTACGCGCAAGCTGAGCAGGCGCGTAACACGGCGAAGGCCATGAGCGATCAGGCGAACGCGGCGCGCACCGAGCGCGAGAAGCTGCGCATCGACGCCGAGGCCGCGCTGAAGCGTGCCGTGGCGGCAGCGACCGCGGCGCGGGAGGCGCTCACCACTCAGCGGGCGAAATCCGTCGTGCTCAAGGCGCAGGCGGCCGCGCTGCAGGACAAGACGAAGGCCACCGTCGCCAGCTATGAGAAGGGCGTCGCCGCCCGTGCCGCCGCAGCAGCAGCCGCACAGAGCGGCGCCGGCCTGCCAGGAGGCTTCGTCGGACCGCAAGGCTGGGCGGTGCCGGCATACGGGCCGATCACCGACGGGTTCGGGCCACGCGTGGCGCCCTGCGATGGGTGCTCTACGTTCCATGAGGGCGCCGACATCGGGGCATCCTGCTACTCCACCATCTACGCCGCATTCTCCGGTGTCGTGAGCTATGCGGGCCCCAACGCGGGGTACGGCAACTTCATCCTGCTCGACAACGGGGGTGGTGTTTCGACGGCATACGGACATATCGTGAACGGAGGCACCCTGGTCGGCATCGGCCAGAGCGTAGGGGCGGGGGAGCCGATCGCGAAGGTCGGCTCGACCGGCAATTCGACCGGGTGCCATCTGCACTTCGAGGTGCGGATCAACGGGAGCGCGATCGATCCGATCCCGTTCATGGCGCAGCGGGGGGCACCACTTGGCTGAGAATACGAAGCGCGCTTCACAGCGCGAGGATTCGGGCATCCGGCCTCGGTCCAACACGGGCAAGACCGGACCGATCCGTCCCATCGCCGTCGGTGCTGCGGCGGTCGGTGTGATCACCGCCTCGATCGGAATCGTCGCGCCCCCGGCGCACGCCGACGAGTATCCGAGCTGGAACGACGTGCAGCACGCCAAGCAGAACGTCCAGGCTCAGCAGGCATTGGTCGACAAGATCACCGGCCTGGTCGCAGAGCTGCAGTCCAATGTGGATGCCGCAAACAAGGCGGCCGACATCGCGGCGGAGACGTACCTCGAGACCAAGATCAAGCTGGATGCCGCCACGACGACCGCGCACGATCTCGCGTCGAAGTCCAAGGCGGCGGAGAAGACGGCGAAGACCTCGGCGATGCGGGCGGGCCTTCTCGCCTCCCACCTGGCGAAGGCCGGCGGGGACTCGTCGATCAACCTGCTGCTCTCCGGCGGCAAGATTGACGAGTCGAATCAGCTGCTCTATCAGCTCGGAACGATGAGCCAGCTCACCGAGCAGTCCACGACCATCTATCGGCAGGCCGTGAGTGACAAGAACGCCGCGGACTCGCTCGCGACGCAGGCGGCGTCGGCCGAGAAGACCAGGGAATCGCTGGCAGCGGATGCCAGCGCTGCCCTCGACAAGGCGAAGGCGGCGGCGAACGATGCACAGTCCGCGCTCTCGCAGCAGCAATCGAAGCAGGCCGAGCTCGTGTCGCAGCTCGCGACGCTGAAGAACACGTCTGAGCAGGAAGCGGCGCAGTACCTGGTCGGGAAGCAGAAGGCCGAGGAGGCCGCGCAAGCGGCGGCTGCCGCGAAGGCGGCCGCAGCCCAGCAAGCGGCGGCTCAGCCGCCTGCATCTAGTGGCTCCTCGGGCGGCGGCTCGTCCGGAGGCGGGGGCGGCCAGCCGGCCGGCGGTGGTGGCGGCGGTGCACCCGCGGGCTCCGGCTCGTCGGGAGGGGCGCCGGCTCCGTCCGGCGGTGGGTCGGCGGGCGCGCCCAACACCAGCGCCGTCGAGACCGCGATCGCGTACGCCTATGCACGGCAAGGCGCTCCGTATGAGATCGGTGGCCAGGGACCCGTCTACTACGACTGTTCGGGGCTCGTGATGATGGCGTACGCCGCGGCGGGCATCTACGTGGGCGACCACAGCGTGACGTCGCAGTTCAACACGGCTCAGGGTCGGGGTCAGCTCGTCCCGCTCAGCCAACGCCAGCGCGGCGACATCATCTTCTGGTGGGACCCGGTCGAAGGCTTCTACCACGACGCCATCTACCTCGGCGGCGATCAGATCATCGCAGCACGCGACTACGGCGAGCCGCTCGCGGTGCAGTCCCTCTGGGGCTCCCCGTACCCCTACGTGGCCCGCCCCTCGGCCTGACCGCGAAGCCCCGGCGTACTCACCCAGGGTCAGCGCTGTGGTGCCGCGCTGCCAGGTGACAGCTACCGCCAGTCGTGCGCCCGGCCATTTCGGAATCGCGACTCGCTAGCGGATTCGGCGGCGTGTACGCCGAATCCATCGCAACCATGCGTCCGGTCGACTGCGGCGCGCCGGGCGGGGACCGGCGCGCAGTACAAACTCAGTGTTCTTGCTCAGCGAGCCTTACGATGGCTTCCTGCACGAGCTTGTCGGCGTCGGCGGCGTTGCCCCAGGCATCCACCTTGACCCACTTGCCGGGCTCGAGGTCCTTGTAGTGCTCGAAGAAGTGCTGGATCTCCTTGCGCGTGTACTCGGGGATGTCCTCGACATCCTGGATCCACGTCCACCGCGGGTCCTTGTGCTGCACAGCGATGATCTTGTCGTCGCCGCCGGCCTCGTCGCTCATGTGCAGAACGCCGACCGGACGCACCTTGACGCCCACGCCGGGGAACAGCGGGTAGTCGAGCAGCACGAGCACGTCGAGCGGGTCGCCGTCTTCGCCGAGGGTGTTCTCGAAGAAGCCGTAGTCGGTGGGGTAGCTGAAGTTCGTGTACAGCACGCGGTCGAGGTAGACGCGACCCGTCTCGTGGTCCACCTCATATTTGTTGCGGCTGCCGCGCGGGATCTCGATGATTGCGTCGTAGTCGGCCATGCGAGTGCTCCATTCGTCGATGCGGCCACGCCGCCCCACCAATCTACCCATCCCCGCCCGCCCCACGTGGTCGTCCCCATGCGCCTCAAGTCGTCGTCGCCATGCGCCCGGAGTGGTCGTCGCCGTGCGCCTCAAGTCGTCGTCGCCGTGCATCCCGCCGTGCATCCCAAGTCGTCGCCACTTGATGTGGCATCCGATGCGCCGAACCCGCAGAAAGTGGCGACGGGATGGGGCCCTCCCCCTCCTCTCTCCCCCCAAGACTCCGCGGCGGGGTTGGGCCCTCCCACCCAGACTCCGCGGCGGCGTGGGCCAGCGCCCCAAGTGCTCGCCACTTGTTGTGGCATCTCCGGTGGCGAATCCGCAGAAAGTGGCGACGACTTGGTCTCGGGCCTCACATGGATGGCCCACGCACGCATGACCACCCACCTATGACCCACCACGCATGACCACCCACCCATGCCCCCACCCACGCACGACCCACGCACGCATGACCTAGCGTTGGGGGATGACCGAAGCCGACCGCCGACCGCGGCTCACCCCGCCCATCGCGGACGTGCGGCGAGCGGTGCGCGAAGCGTTCGCCTCCGCGGGGCTCGAGCACGACGCCTTCGTGTTGGTCGGCCTCAGCGGCGGTGCGGATTCGCTCGCGCTGGCGGCAGCGGCGGGCTTCGAGGGTCCAAGGGCGGGCATCCGTGTCGGGGCGATCATCGTCGACCACGGGCTGCAGGATGCCTCTGCCGAGATCGCCGACCGCGCGCGCGAGCAGGCGGTCGCCCTCGGACTCGATCCGGTGATCGTCACGCGCGTCGACGTTGCGTCGGCGGCCGAGGGCGGCGGCCCCGAGAACGCCGCGCGGGATGCCCGCCGCGCAGCCTTCGCCGACGCGCTCACCGCGACCGGCGCAACGCACGTGCTGGTTGCGCACACCCTCGACGACCAGGCGGAGACCGTGCTGCTCGGTCTGGCGCGCGGCTCGGGTGCCGCGAGCCTGCAGGGCATGGCTCCGATTGCCGACACCGTGTTGCGGCCGTTGTTGGGCATCCGCCGCGAGACGACGAGGCAAGCATGCCTCGATGCAGGTCTCACGCCGTGGGATGACCCGCACAACACCGACCCCTCTTATACGCGCGTGCGCGTGAGGACCCGGGCGCTTCCCACGCTGGAACGCGAGCTGGGACCGGGCGTCGCCGAGGCCCTAGCGCGCACAGCAGAGCAGCTGCGCGAAGACGCGGAGGCCTTCGACGAGATGATCGAGGAGGTCATCGAAGACATCTGCGCGCCCGCCGAAGCGGGAATCGCGGTATCCGTCGGCGCGCTCGAGGCCAATCCTCCAGCGCTGCGCAACCGCATCATCCGGTACGTCGTCTTCAGCGAGTTCGGCACCGCGTTGGAACGGGTGCACGTGCTCGCCGTCGCGCGCCTGGTCACCGACTGGCATGGCCAGAAGCCGCTCGACCTTCCGGGCGGGGTGCGTGCGGCGCGGTCCGGCGGGTACATCGTGTTCTCCACCACCGGGTCGACCTCGGTGCTGCCGCGGGAGCACTGAGCGGGGTTTCGAGACGCGCGCCTTCGGCGGGCCCCTCAACCAGCGGTACGGGAGGGCGGGGGTGACAGCGCGCATGCGAGTATTGGTGTCATGCTTCCCGAAGACATTGAAGGCGACCTCACCCAGGTGCTCGTTACCGAGGAGCAGATCAAGGAGCGGCTCGATCAGCTCGCCGCCGAGATCGACGCGGAATACGCCGGCAAAGACGTGCTGCTCGTCGGCGTTCTCAAGGGCGCCGTCATGGTGATGGCCGACCTGGCGAGGGCTCTCACCATCCCGATCAACATGGACTGGATGGCCGTCAGCTCCTATGGCGCCAGCACGAAGTCGAGCGGCGTGGTGCGCATCCTGAAGGACCTCGACTCCGAGCTCGCGGACCGCCACGTGCTCATCGTCGAGGACATCATCGACTCGGGCGTTACCCTGTCGTGGCTGCGTGAGAACCTGCTTTCGCGCGGGCCGGCATCCGTCGAGATCTGCGCGCTGCTGCGCAAGCCGGATGCCGCGAAAGTCCAGGTGGATGTCAAGTACGTCGGCTTCGAGATCCCCAACGACTTCGTGGTCGGTTACGGCCTCGACTTCGCGGAGCGCTATCGCAACCTGCGCTCGGTCGGCGTGCTCGCTCCGCACGTGTACGAGTAGGGTCTCTGCGTCCACAGGGTTTTACTGACGAAGCATTAGCACGCCGTCGGCGAACACGCAGATTGCCTCCAGCACCGTAGCGGTACCCTGACAGCACCATGAACCTGAAAAAGATCTTCCGTGGCCCCATTCTGTGGATCGTGCTTGCGGTCGTCATCGTGTGGATCGGCTCGAGCCTGATCACGATGTCGGGCTACAAGGGGATCACCACCGAGCAGGGCCTGCAGCTGCTCAAGGACGGCAAGGTCTCGTCGGCCACCATCGTCGACACCGACCAGCGAGTCGACATGACCCTGACCAAGCCTGACGGCAACAACGGCACCGAGGTGCAGTTCTACTACGTCAGCCCGCGCGGTAAGGATGTCGTCAACGCGGTCACCGACGCGAACCTCGCCAAGGGGTACAACGACCAGGTTCCCCAGCCGAGCTGGTGGCTGTCGGCGTTGAGCATCCTGCTCCCCGTCATCCTGATCGGCGCCTTCTTCTGGCTTATGCTCTCCGGCATGCAGGGCGGCGGAAACAAGGTCATGCAGTTCGGCAAGTCTCGGGCGAAGCTCGTCTCGAAGGAGAGCCCGAAGGTCACCTTCGACGACGTCGCCGGCAGCGACGAGGCCATCGAAGAGCTTCAGGAGATCAAGGACTTCCTCAAGGAGCCGGCGAAGTTCCAGGCGGTCGGTGCGCGCATCCCGAAGGGTGTCCTGCTGTACGGCCCTCCCGGCACCGGTAAGACGCTGCTCGCTCGCGCCGTTGCGGGTGAGGCAGGTGTGCCGTTCTACTCCATCTCCGGTTCGGACTTCGTCGAGATGTTCGTCGGCGTCGGCGCGAGCCGCGTTCGCGACCTGTTCGACCAGGCCAAGCAGAACGCTCCGGCCATCATCTTCGTCGACGAGATCGACGCGGTTGGTCGTCACCGTGGCGCAGGCCTCGGCGGCGGACACGACGAGCGCGAGCAGACTCTGAACCAGCTGCTCGTCGAGATGGACGGCTTCGACGTCAAGACGAACGTCATCCTCATCGCGGCAACGAACCGCCCCGACATCCTCGACCCCGCGCTTCTGCGCCCCGGCCGTTTCGACCGTCAGATCGGCGTGGACGCGCCCGACCTGCAGGGCCGCAAGAAGATCCTCGAGGTGCACGGCCGCGGCAAGCCGCTCGCCGCAGGTGTCGACCTCGAGGTCGTCGCCCGCAAGACGCCGGGCTTCACGGGTGCCGACCTGGCCAACGTGCTCAACGAGGCCGCGCTGCTCACCGCGCGCTCCAACGCGCAGCTGATCGACAACCGCGCACTCGATGAGGCCATCGACCGCGTGATCGCCGGCCCGCAGCGCCGCACCCGCGTGATGAAGGACCAGGAGAAGCTCATCACCGCGTACCACGAGGGCGGCCACGCCCTTGCTGCCGCGGCGATGCGGCACACCGACCCCGTGACGAAGATCACGATCCTGCCGCGCGGTCGCGCCCTCGGCTACACCATGGTGCTGCCGCTCGAAGACAAGTACTCCGTCACCCGCAACGAGTTGCTCGACCAGCTCGCCTACGCGATGGGCGGACGCGTCGCCGAAGAGGTCGTTTTCAAGGACCCGACGACCGGTGCGTCGAACGACATCGAGAAGGCCACCGGCATCGCCCGCAAGATGGTCACCGAGTACTGCATGAGTTCCGACATCGGATCGGTCAAGCTCGGCCAGTCCTCCGGCGAGATGTTCCTCGGTCGCGACATGGGCCACCAGCGCGACTACTCGGAGCGCATCGCAGAGCGCGTCGACTCCGAGGTGCGGGCGCTCATCGAGAAGGCGCACGACGAGGCGTGGCAGGTCATCAACGACAACCGCGAGATCCTCGATTCGCTGGCGCGTGAGCTGCTCGAAAAGGAGACGCTCGACCACCACCAGATCGCCGAGATCTTCAAGAACGTGAAGAAGCTGCCGGTGCGTCCGGAGTGGGTGTCCGCCGACAACCGCGTCTCGCCTGGCATCCCGCCGATCGCGTTCCCGGAGCCCGAGACGGCGCCGATCGACCCGGGCATCGTGGATGGCGACATCGACTCCTCGCCCAAGCCGAAGCGTTCGCGTCAGATCAAGCCCCGCCCGGCCACGGCGTAGGCCAAGGGCGTAGGCACAGACGCAGATGGCTGTCGACCGCGCGCGTATCGAAGCGGCCGTCGCCGAACTTCTCGCCGCGATCGGCGAGGACGTGACGCGGCCGGGTCTCGAGCAGACTCCGGCACGCGTCGCCGCGTCGTACGACGAGTTCTTCGGTGGCCTGGCGCTCGACCCGGTCGAGCCGCTTCGCGACAACGTGCCGCTCGGCGAGAACGATCCCGAGACGGTGTTGCTGCGCGACATCCACTTCCGTTCGATGTGCGAGCATCACCTGCTGCCGTTCGAGGGCGTCGCGCACCTCGCATACCTGCCAGGCGACCGCGTCGTGGGGTTGGGCAGGTTGCCGAAGGTCGTGGAGATCCTGGCCGCGCGGCCGCAGGTGCAGGAGCGGCTGACGGAGGAGATCGCCGACACGATCGTGGAGGGCCTCGAGCCGCGTGGTGTGCTCGTGGTGCTCGACGCCAGGCACGCCTGCGTGACCACGCGCGGCGCTCGGCAGTCGGATGCCACCACGGTGACGATCGCAAGCCGCGGGCAGCTCAGCGACCCGGTCGTGCGCGCCGAGCTCATCACCCTGATCGGGCGGGGCGTGAAGTGACGCGCATCATGGGCGTCCTCAACGTGACGCCCGACTCGTTCAGCGACGGCGGACGATGGGCGTCGACGGATGCCGCGATCGAGCACGGCGCAGAGCTCGCGCTGCAGGGGGCCGACATCGTGGACGTCGGCGGGGAGTCGACCCGTCCCGGCGCCGAGCGGGTGCCCGTTCCCGCGGAGCTGGAGCGGGTGCTGCCCGTCGTGCGGGAGCTGGCCGCGCGGGGCATCCGCGTCAGCATCGACACCATGAACAGCGAGACCGCCAGAGCCGCCGTGGACGCCGGTGCAACGCTCGTCAACGACGTCTCGGGCGGGTTGGCCGACCCGGCGATGGCGCCGTTCGTGGCCGAGAGCGGCGTGGACTACGTCGCGATGCACTGGCGCGGACACAGCGATCGCATGAACGATCTCGCCACGTACACCGATGCCGCCCGCGAGATTCGCGACGAGTTGCTGCAACGCGTTGATGCTCTTCGGCAGCAGGGAGTCGCGGCGGAACACATCATCATCGACCCGGGGCTCGGCTTCGCGAAGAACGCCGATCACAACTGGGACGTGCTGCACCACCTGCGCGAGTTCGAGGCGGCGGGGCTGCCGGTGCTGGTCGCGGCATCCCGCAAGCGGTTTCTCGGCGAGCTGATGCCCAAGGGGGCATCCGTTCAGGACCGCGACCTGCCGACGGCCGTCATCACGGCGCTCGCCGCGCGCGAGGGCGTGTGGGGCGTGCGGGTGCACGACGTGGTGTCGACCCGCATCGCGCTCGACGTCGTACGCGCCTGGGACTCGGGTTCGGCCGCCGAGGTGCGCTCCGCAGCTTCGCCGGCGGAGGCCGAGCCGAGCCAGAACGTCGTCGGGGAACCCAGACGCGAGAAGATGGACGGATGACCGGCGACCGCATCACCCTGACCGGCCTGCGTGTTCGCGCGAACCACGGGGTCTTCGACTTCGAGCGCGAGAACGGCCAGGACTTCGTCATCGACGTGACCGCATGGCTCGACCTCGGCCCTGCTGCCAGCGGTGACGCGCTGATCGCGACCGTGCACTACGG
>JBQCJQ010000043.1:0-2410 GCA_051952615.1 Humibacter sp. | reverse complement strand
GCATGAGTTGATGGGGGTGGTGAACGTGGAACTGGATGAGACGACTCCGGTCTTCGCGATCGCCGCCGCCGCCGAGCTGGCGGGCATGCACCCGCAGACGCTCCGTCAGTACGACCGACTCGGACTGGTGAGCCCTCGCCGCACGGCCGGCCGCTCTCGTAGGTACTCGATGCGCGATGTCGTGCAGCTGCGCGAAGTGGCGCGGCTCGGCGCCGAGGGTGTGAGCCTGGAGGGCATCCGCCGAATCCTCGAACTCGAGAACCATGTGAGCCGGCTCACCGACCGGGTCCGCGAGCTCGAGTCGGCGCTCGCCGACGAGATGCTCAACCGCCCAGGGCGTCGCGTGTTCGCGGCAGGCTCGGAGGGCGAGGTCGTGTCGCTGCGAGCCGGCACCCGGGTGCGTCGCAGCAACCAGGTCGTGGTCTGGCGGCCGCTCGACCGCTGATCGTTTTCAGCGCCAGCGCAGCCTGCGGAGAAGTTCGTGTTCTATGGTCCTCCGCATGAAGAGAGGGATGCCCACCGCAGGCGCCTGGCTGGGCGTGTCCGCGGCCTTCCTGGTGCTCGGCGGATGTGCACTCGCGATCGCGGCGTCGCTGTCGTCCGATGTGCATCCGCATCCGGTGACGGCCGATCCGCCGGCGAGCACCGGCACGGTCGTCGCGGTGGGGGACTCGATCATGGATGGCCACGGCCTCCAGCCGGATCAGGCGTGGCCCGCCGTGGTCGCCCGCTACAACGGATGGCATCTGGTCAACCTCGCCACCGACGGCGCCGGCTTCGTCACCAAGGGGAACGACGGCTCGTTCTTCGCCGACCAGGTGAGGGAAGCCGTCGAGCTCGACCCCGCGATCGTGATCATCTCAGGAAGCAGCAACGACCTCGGCGTGCCCGAGTCGGACGTGCAGGAGTCGATCATCTCCGCGATGGACACCCTGCGGCACGACCTCCCGCACACGACGATCGTCGCCGTCAGCCCGGTGTGGAACGAAAGCGAGCCACCCGCGCAGCTCGACAGAATCAACGACGACATGGAGTCCGCCGTGAAGTCCGCGAACGGGATCTACGTCAGCATCGGCAAGCCGCTGCTCGGGATGCCCGGGTACCTGCAGTCCGACGACGTGCATCCGACCGTGGACGGTCAGCTCGTGATCGCGTCCGCCGTCGAGGAGGGCCTGGAGTCGGCGCACATCGTGTAGCCGGGCTGTCCGGCGGGGCTCGGGCAACCCGTCTACCCTGAATCCATGCCCGCGAACCTCACCGAAGCTCCTGTCGACCGCATCACGATGTTCGGCGCCGCCTGGTGCGGCGACTGCCGTCGCTCGAAGGCGCTGCTCGACCGGGTCGGTGCCGACTACGAGTACATCGACCTCGAGGCGACGCCCGAGCAGGCAGACTTCGCACACGCGATCAGCGGACGCACGAACATCCCCGTCGTGGTCTTTCCCGACGGCACCCACTTCGTCGAGCCGACCGACGCGGAGCTGCAGCAGAAGCTGGACGCCCTCCCCGCGTAGGCGACGCGCCCCGCGCCCGCGCCCGCGCCCGCGCCCGCGCCCCGCGTCGCCGCAGCGCCGAGCCACCACCTTCGCGTCGGGCCACCACCCCATCGCCGAGCCCCCACCGCATCGCCGAGCCCCCACCGCATCGCCGAACCCCCACCCAATCGCCGAACCACCACTGAATCCGCGCGGATATCGTGGTGGCTCGACGCCTGAGTGGTGGCTCGCGTGGGCGATGGGACGAGGCGCGTGCCTCGACGCTCGTCTAGGCACGGGCTAGGGTGGATGCATGCACTTTGCGGGATATGTCACTCCCGATCATCCTGCGCCTCCGTCGATCGACGACTGGGCGGCGTTGATGCCCGGGCCGCTCGTTGGGTTGGTGCCGCAGGCCTCTGTCGAAGAGCGCGCTGGTAGCAACATGTCGAGCGAGTCGAACGGGCGTGTTCATGACCGGGCCATACGGATTTCGTACACACTGTGGCGCGTGCCGGAGGACCGAGACGATCCGCGAAACCTCGCCGAACTGCCGGAGGAGCTGAGGCTCGCACTCGATACCCCACCGCCCGTCGAGCTGCCCGAGTGGATGACGGAGTCCCGGCGACTCGCTCGGTTTCCCCTGCTCTGGGATTCGGTCAGCACCGCCTGGCACTCCGCCGAGGCGTACGAGGAGCGGCGGGCGCATCCACCGACGCTCGAGCAGGAGCTCGTTCAGCATGTGAACTACATCCTGATGAACAAGCACCCAGAACCCGGGGATCGTGGACCGGACGGCATCCCGCGTGACGAGGCGTGGCATCGCGTGCACGAATCGCACGTGGAGCAGGGGGTCGACGTCGAGGTGAACGGTCGCGTGGTCTCGGGCATCCGCATCGACACGGATCCGTATGTGTACGCGGTCGGTGCGGACC
>JBQCJQ010000042.1:0-4527 GCA_051952615.1 Humibacter sp. | reverse complement strand
GTCGGTGTGTCATAAACGGCAGTCGACGTCATCGTCACTCCTGGTTCAGGGCGGCGCGGTGCCGCCGCGGATGGGATCAGGGTCAGGCCATGAGCTCGTCGCGCAGAGCCGCGAGACGATCCAGAGTCTCGGCGTACTCCTCGACGATCTCGAGGATGATCTGGTTGCACGACTTGATCGCGTTCATGCGACTCACGCCCTGCCCGACCGGGCCGCCGACGAGTTCCCAGACGCCGGCACGGCGAGCGCGGTCGGTGTACTCGGAGTAGAGCATCTGCTGCAGCGGCATGGGAAGGTTGCCGGGGCTCTCGGGGCTGTCCCAGGCCTCGGTCCACGGAGTGCGGATCTGCCTGTTGTACTTGCCCGTCTGCGACTTCGAGCGGACGGTGTCGCTCGAGCTCATCTTGAGCATGTGCTCCTTGACGCGCTGATCGGTCGATGATTCCTGCGACGTGAGCCAGATCGATCCCGTCCAGATGCCCTCGGCCCCGAGGGCCATCGCGGCGGCCATCTGGCGGCCGGTGGCGATCCCTCCCGCGGCGAGGACGGGCGTGCCGTCGGCGGCGTCGACGACATCGGGCGTCAGCACCATCGAGCCGATGTCGCCGGTATGCGCCGCCGCCTCGTAGGACTGGGCGATGTAGACGTCGATCCCGGTGCCGGCGCTCTTGGCGATGTGCTCGGGCTTGCCGACGAGCGCCCCGACCTTCGCGCCCTTCGCGTGGGCGCGCTCGATCGTCTCGACCGGCGGAGCGCCCAGGCCGCTCACGAGGAACGGGATGTCGTGGGCGAAGACGGCCTCGAGCTGCGCGGCGCCGTACGCGGCACTCAGGCCCTTTGCGCCGAAACGGCGGGCGGCGTCGCGCGGCATGGGAACGTGGTACTGGTCCATGAGTGCTTCAGCGAACGCCCGGTGACCCTCGGGGATGAGCTTGTCGAGGTCGTCAACGAGGCTCCCGGTGTCGGTGAGGCCGCGTTCGCGGTCCGCGGTCTTGGCCGGCATGACCACGTCGACGCCGAACGGCACGTCGCCGCACTGCTCCTTGAGCCAGGCGATCTCGACGTCGATCTCATCGGGCGACATCGCCACGACGCCGAGGACGCCCATGCCGCCAGCCTTCGACACAGCGGCCACGACGTCACGGCAGTGGCTGAAGGCGAAGATCGGGTACTCGATGCCGAAGTCACGACTGAGCTTGTTCATCTGCGATACTTCCTCGGAACGCTGAAGAGATTTGATATTCGATCATAATCACGGGATGCTGCGGCCTCAAGCGGATGAGCTCACCCGGTCTGCGGTCAGCGTCCCTCGAAGCCGGGTGTGCGCTTCTCCATGAACGCGGCGGTCGCCTCGCGGTGATCGTCGGAAAGGAACGTCACGGCTTCGCTCCACAGCCCGTGGTCGAGGACGAGCTCGACCTTCTGGCGGACGATGCGGTTGAGCGTCGACTTCGTGCCCTGCACGGCGAGCGGGGCAAGGGCGGCGAGCTTGGCGACGACGGCGCGCGCCTCGTCGTCGACGGCGTCGGGCACGACGGCGCGGTAGACGAGGCCCCACTCCGCGGCGAGGGCCCCTGTGACCCGCTCCCCTGTCAGCAGATGGAATCGTGCGCGCCCGAGACCCGCCAGGAGCGGCCACATCACCGCGCCGCCGTCGCCCGCGACGACGCCGATGTTCACGTGCGTGTCGGCGAGCACCGCGTCGTCGGCAGCGATCACGACGTCGGAGAACAGGGCGATCGTCGCGCCGAGGCCCATGGCGTAGCCGCGCACGGCGGCGACGATGGGCTGCGGCACCGCCAGGAGCGCGTCGACCAGTTCGCGCCCGCCCATGACCGCCATCGCGCGCTCGGCAGGCGTCGGCGGCACCTCCGGCGTCTGGAAGTCAGCGACGTCGGCGCCCGAGCAGAACGACCGTCCCTCGCCGCGGAGGAGGACGACTCGCACCTCTTTGTCGTGCCTTGCACGCTCGAGGGCGCTGACGAACTCGCGGTGCATGCGGCCGGTGACCGCGTTGTGCCGCGCCGGGCGGTTGAACGAGATCGTCATCACCCCGTCGGAGATATCGACGAGAACAGGCTGCTCCTCGGCATCGGTCATGGCTTCTCCCTCTCCGGGCCCTTCGACCCCATGCTCTCGACGGCGCGGGCCCGCGCGGCCGCACGCTCGGGGTCGGACACCGCGAGCTGCTGCAGTCCGACCTCGAGGTCGAGGTTCGCCGCGAGCAGCCGACGACCCTCGGCCCACAGCATCCGCTTCGTCAGCCCGTAGGCCCGTCCCGGCGCGGACGCGAGCCGGCGCGCGAGTTCGATCGCAGCGGGCACCGGCTCGTCGACGACGGCCTCGTACACACCCCGAGCAAGAGCCTGATCGGCGGGCAGCGACTCACCGCCGGCGAGCCACCGCAGGGCCTGGGCCTCGCCGAGCACGCGGGCGGCGAGGTATCCGACGCCGGAGTCCGGGACGAGACCGATCGTCGAGAATGCCGGCACGAGCTTGGCCGCGGGCGCGCCGATGCGCGCGTCGGCGGCGAGCACCAGCGCGAGCCCGGCCCCGGCCGCGGGCCCGTTGACGGCGGCGACGACGGGCTTCTCGAGTGCCGTGAGCGCGAGCACCATCGGGTGGTAGGTGACGCGCAGGCTCTCGAGCGCGACGTCGCCGGTGCGGACGTCGCGCAGATCCGCGCCGGCGCAGAACCCGCGCCCGGCGCCCGTGACGATGACGGCCCGCACGTCGGACTGAGCGGCGCGGGCGAATGCGCGCGTGAGCTCGTGCGAGAGCGCCACCGAGAGCGCATTCATCGCCGCGGGCCGGTTGAGGGTCACGACGAGGACGTCCCCGTCGAAGTTCGTCAGCACGATGTCGTCGGCCATCAGCGCTCCGCCGAGAGGATCGCGGTGACCTGGCTCGACAGCTGGCCGCCGTTGCCGTGAGCGAGCGCGGTCGTGACTCCCGCCACCTGCCGCGCTCCCGCCTCGCCACGTACCTGACGGACAGCCTCGATGAGGGCGAAGATGCCGTACATTCCCGGGTGGCAGAACGACAGGCCGCCGCCGTTGGTGTTGACCGGCAGCGCGCCGCCCGGCGCGATGCGACCGCCCTCGACGAAGGAGCCGCCGTCGCCCTTCGCGCAGAATCCGAGGTCCTCGAGGAACAGGATCGGATTGATCGTGAAGGCGTCGTACAACTGCAGGACGTCGATGTCAGCTGGTGTGAGACCCGCCATCTCGAACGCACGTCGCCCCGACTCGCGGGCGGCCGTGGTCGTGAGATCGGGCATCTGCGAGATCGATCGGTGCGAGTGCGCCTCCCCCGCGCCGAGCACGTACACCGGTGACTTCGCGCGGTCGGTGTAGGCGTCCGCGCGTGTCATCACGATGGCGCCGCCGCCGTCGGTGACGAGGCAGCAGTCCAGTGTCGTGAAGGGGGTCGCGACGACCCGGGCCGACAGCACGTCGTCGATCGTGAGCGGATCGCGCTTGAACGCCTTCGGGTTGAGCTGCGCCCAGCGGCGCGCCGAGACGGCGACCTCGGCGAGCTGCTCGCGGGTCGTGCCGAACTCATGCATGTGGCGCGCGGCGGCCAGTGCATAGCCGGTCACCGGATGGACGGGGCGCGCGGGGGCTTCGTAGCTCGGAAGCTCTGGCGGGTACGGCAGGCGTCCGGGCCGGCGCGCATCGGTGCGCGCCGTGCTGCCGTACGCGATGACGGCGACGCTGCACGCGCCCGCCTCGAGCGCGAGGGCGGCGTGGTGCACGTGGCTGACGAAGGAGCTGCCACCGATCATCGTGCCGTCGGTGAACGACGGGGCGATGCCGAGGTACTCGCCCACGTCGAGGTTCGACATCGCGCGGCCGCCGACGGCGGTGAACAGGCCGTCCACCACAGACTTCCGGATGCCGGCATCGGCGAGCGCGCCGGCCACCGCCTCACCGAGCAGGTCGAGAGGGTAGCGCTCGGGTCCGACCTCGCCGAGCTGGGACTCGGCGACGCCGCGGATG
Source organism: Humibacter sp. (assembly GCA_051952615.1). Classification (GTDB taxonomy): domain Bacteria; phylum Actinomycetota; class Actinomycetes; order Actinomycetales; family Microbacteriaceae; genus Humibacter. The sequence continues at coordinate 526 of JBQCJQ010000042.1, read as the reverse complement.
ACCGCGGCACCGCGCAGTGCGTGCGTCATCGCGGGCCCCCTCCAGCGAACACGAAGCGGGGCTCCGCCTCGTGTTCGCCCGCGTCGACCGAGCCGCGCACGCGCGAGCCGATCGGGTAGTCGCCGGTGTCGTCGGCCGCCGACCCCAAGACGCGGAACCCCTCGTCGAGGTCGACCAGGAGTACGTAGCGGCCACTCCCTTCGCGAGCCGGAAGGAACGTCTGCGAGTACACCGTGCCAAGCCCGGCGCTGTCGCGCCACTCGAGCTCGACCGAGCCGCAGTGAGGGCACAGCACGCGTGGGTAGAACACCGCGCGCTCGCACGACGAGCAGTACTGGAACGGGATGCGCCCCTCGGCCCGGCGGGCCGCGAACGCCGCCCAGGGCGCGGGTTCGGCGGGCGCGAGATCGGCGGCGCTCATCGGTCCGCCTCCGCGGTGCCGGTGATCACGACGCGCCGCTCGGCGTCTTCTGCGACGGCCTCGACCGTCACCTCGAAGGACCGGAGACGGGATGCCGCGGCATCC
>JBQCJQ010000041.1:0-3628 GCA_051952615.1 Humibacter sp. | reverse complement strand
TGGCGACCAGCGCGACGATCTCGCGCTCGCGCTCGGTGAGCCCCGCGAGGCGAGCCGCCGTTTCGTCGTCCTGCCCCGACGCCGCTGTCATGGCACCCTGTGCGGGGCTCGCGACGAAGGACGCGATGAGCGAACGGGTCGCGCCCGGTGCGAGGAGCGCGTCGCCCGCGGCGACGACGTGCACGGCGCGTCGCAGCTCGCTCGGCTCGAGGTCCTTCAGCAGAAAGCCGCTGGCGCCGGCGCGCAAGGCCGCGAAGACGTTGGCGTCGACGTCATAGGTCGTGACGACCAGCACCTTGATGTGTTGGAGTTCGGGGTCTGCGGTGATGTCCTCGGTTGCTCGGATGCCGTCGATGCCGGGCATCCGCACGTCCATGACGATCACGTCAGGGCTCAGCGCACGGGCCTGTCTCACGGCGGTCGCCCCGTCGGATGCCTCGCCGACGACCTCGATCTCGGGATCGCGCTCCAGGATGGCGCGGAAGCCTTCGCGCACGATCGCCTGGTCGTCCGCGATCACGACCCGGATGCTCATTCGGCGTCCTTGCTCGATGCCGCGTCGGCCGTGCCGCGGGAGAGCGGGAGCTCGGCGTGCACCGAGAAGCCGCCCGACTCGCGTGGTCCCGCCGACACCGTTCCGCCGACGGCCGCCGCGCGTTCCTGCATGCCGCGGATGCCGAACCCGGTGTCCGTCGCTGCCGGGATGCCGCCCGTTCCGTCATCCGTCACGTCGACCACGAGCCGGTCGCCCTCGTCGCGGAGGGTGATGTCGACGTGCGACGCGTTCGCGTGCTTGAGCACGTTGGTGGTGGCCTCCTGAACGATGCGGTACGCGGTGAGGCCGGTGACCGGGGAGACGGATGACAGGGCTTCTGCGACCTCGACTCCGACATCCAACCCGCTCTGCCTCGCGCCGGCCACGAGCTCGTCGAGGTCGCGAAGGCCGGGTTGCGGAGCACGGGTGGGTGCGTCGCCACCGCGCAGGTCTTCGACCGCACGCCGCACCTCGGGATTGGCCTGCTTCGTCAGCGACCTGATGCGCTCGACCGACTCGCGAGCGCGCTGCGGCTCCCCGGCGTCGAACGCGTCGATCGCGGCAGCGCTCTGCACCGCGACGGCGGAGAGCGTGTGCGCGAGCACGTCGTGCACCTCCCGTGCGATGCGCAGGCGGTCCTGTGCGATTCGTTCGTTCGCAGCCGCCTCCGCCTGCGCCCCGGCCAGCGTCACCTCACGGGCGTGGGAGACGCGCAGCTGTCTCGCGGCGACGCCGAGAGCGACGAACACCAGCATTCCGACCGCCGGGCCGGTGATCGCGAACGACGTGGGCGGCGTGCCGTTCGGCGGCAGCGCCTGCACCAGCGGCCAGGCGAGCACGAAGAGCACGGCGACGCCGATCCACCATGCGGATGACGCCCGTTCCGCCAGCGTGTACACGGCGACGAACAGCGCCATCGCCGGGGCCGCGCCCGGGTATCCGCTCTCGTGATACAGCACGACAAGCGCGAACACCGCGAGGGCGCACACGAACGGACGGTGTCGTCGCACCAGCAGGACCGCGCTGGACGCCAGGCCGATCAGGTATGCGCCGGCCGGGAACGTGACGGAGTGCGGCCCGGCGAGCTCGGCCTGGGCGGCGAGCTCGGCCCAGACACCGACGGTCGTGAGGGCGGCGACGAAGACCGCGATGCCGGTGTCGACGATCCAGCGGGTGGAGGGCGAGCGCGGCAACGTCGTGCGCCCGGCATCCGTTCCGCGCGCCGATGCCGTCAGTCGCACGGCGTTCACCCGGCCAGCCTATTCCGCGGTCGCCGTCGCGATCGATGCTCGAGCTCGCCTGCGCGGCTTCGTGCGCAGCGACGGGGCGCGGTAGGCGATCGCGCCGAGGAGCCCGAACAGCAGGGCCCAGCCCACGAGGTTGGCGATGCTGGCGATGGTGGGAAGGTCGCCGCCCGCGATGCGCCAGCCCAGATCTGCGAGGTTGTAGGTGGGGAGCCAGACGGCGGCATCCTTCATGCCTGCGGGCAGGATCGCGGGCGGAACCCAGAGGCCGCCGAGCGCCGAGAGGGCCATGTAGAGCCCGTAGCTGAGCGGGTAGGCGACGTCGGCGCCGACGGTGAAGCCTATTGCGATGCCGAGCAGGGCGAACGTCGTGCTGCCGAGCCACATCACGACGACGAGCGCCGCCCACTGCCCTGGGCTGAGCGAGACGCCCTTCACGATCGCGGCGGTCAGGCAGACCAGAACGATGGCGGGCAGCGCCGTGATGACGCTGGCGACGATCTTGGCGGCGATCACCGAGGATGCCGGCATCGGCATGGCGCGCACCTGGGCCAGCCATCCGATCTGGCGTTCCTCCGAGATGCGCGGTCCGGTCGTCGACAGCACGGCCCAGATGGCTCCGTAGGAGGCCATCGCGACCATGATCTCGACCGTGCCCGGCAGCTGGCCCGGCTGGGCGGGCGAGCCGCCGAACAGGGTCGCGAACAGCAGGTAGAAGCCGATCGGGGCGAGCACGGCCAGCGCGAGGTATTTCGGGTCTCTGAGCATCCGGATGACTTCCAGACGCAGAATCGCGACGTATTTCATGATCACTCCTTGGTGGTGGCGCCGGCGTGGGCGAGCTCGGGAGATGCGGCAGCTGAGGTGGCCGCCGCGGCGCCCGTCAGGTGAAGGTAGGTATCGTCGAGGTCGGGCGGTGCGACCTCGAGCGAGTGCCACGGAACGCCGGAGGCCACGAGGCGACGAACGAGCTCGTCCGGGTCGGATGTCGCCAGTTGCCGCTGCGAGCCGTGTCGCTCGATCGACTGCACGAGGGCGGTGGAGGCGAGCGCGGACTCCGCCGACGACAGCGCGTCGGCCCTCGTGCCGCCGACCTCGGCGACGCGATACCGAACGCGGGATACGCCGGCGCTGGTCCGCACATCATGCGGTGTGCCGTCGGCGACGATCGTGCCGCTCGCGAGCACGACGACGCGGTCCGCGTTGCCCTCGACCTCGTCGAGATAGTGGGTGGAGAACAGCACGGTGCGACCGGTGCCGGCATAGTCGCGGATGGCGCTCCAGAACGCGTTGCGTCCCTCGACGTCGAGTGCTCTGGTCGGTTCGTCGAGCACGAGGATGTCGGGCCTTCCGACCACCGCGAGCGCGAACCGCACCCGCTGGGCCTGCCCGCCGGAGAGCCTGTCGACACGCCGACGGGCGAGGTCTCCGACACCCGCCATCTGCAGCGCGGTCTCGACCGGGAACGGGTCGGGGTACAGGGCGGCTCCGAGTCGCACGAGCTCGCCGACCCGGACGCCGGGCATGAGGCCGGCATCCTGCAGCATGGCGGCGATGCGCCCGGATGCCACGGCCTGCGTCGCCGGAAGGCCGTACACCCTAACGGTGCGGGTGTCGGGTCGCACCAGGCCGACAATATTGCCGACGTGGGTCGAATTGCCGGCGCCGTTCGGCCCGAGCAGAGCGACGGTGCTACCGCGGGACACCGTCAGATCGATGCCGCGCACCGCACGTGTCGAGCCGTACGACTTGGTGACCGCGGTCACGTCGAGGGCGGGGGATGAGGTTTCCATGCCATCGATCGTGTCGCGGCGGCTGCTGTGGCGAATCGTCCGAGCGAAGCGACCTG
>JBQCJQ010000040.1:0-6481 GCA_051952615.1 Humibacter sp. | reverse complement strand
GTGCAGGTCGGTCGAGCGCTGCTGGAACTCGCGTCCCCAGCTGCCGGCGAGGTACTCGATGTGCACGTGCTGGCCGAGCGGAAGATTCCATGCGGCGTATAATGCGCGAGGCAGCTCGACGGTGCCGGCGCCTCCGTTGTGCAGAGTCGCGTTGCGACGGATCACGTCGTGCCGCGACGATGACGCGAAGCGCAGCTCCAGACGCAACGTGCCGGTCTCGTCCTGGAAGGGCACCATCAGGGTCTGGCCGGCGTCCGTGTGCTCAGCGACGACTCCGTCGGGCAGAAGCGTCCAGCTCGCGCCTGTGTGGCCGGATCCTCGGTCGACCAGCAGTTCGCTGAACGCGCCGTGGCGTTGCCCGTCGCTGGCGTACTCCAACGGCTGCACGTCGGCTGCAGCGGAGAACGAGACGATCCGCTCCGGCTCGCTCCATGGCGCAGGATCCACGCCCTCGGCGAGCGCCGGACCCCAGTAGTCGAGCACCAGACCGGATTCGTCGGGCAGGGCGCTGACCACATACGAGGTGGAGCGGGTGCGCAGGTGCCACTGAGTCACCGACATCCCCTTCGTCTGCGTCGGCGTCGTCACTTGCCGGCCCCGAGCGTGAGGCCCGAGACGAACTGCCTCTGGAAGATGAAGAACACGACGGCGGTCGGGATGGCTGCGACGAGCGCTCCCGAGGCGACGACGTTCCACTGGCTGACGTAACCGCCCTGGATGTTGAGCAGCTCCGCGTTGATCGGGAACTTCGACTCGGTGTGGATGACCGTGAGTGCCCACAGCAGGTCGTTCCACACCCAGGTCGTGGCGAGCGCACCGAGGGCAGCCAACGACGGACGGGTGAGCGGCAGCACCAGCCGCAGATAGACGCGGAGCTCGCCCGCGCCATCGACCCTCGCCGCCTCGAAGATCTCGGCCGGGATCGACCGCATGAACCCGTAGAGCACGAAGGTGTAGAACCCGAGCCCGAAGGCGACCTGCACCAGGATGAGCGCGAACAGAGAGTCGCCGATGCCCAAGGTGTCGGTGATGCGTGCGACGGGGATCAGCAGGATCTGCGCAGGCAGCAGGTTGCCGGCGAGCATGAAGAGCAGGATCGCGCGGCGGAATGGAATCTCGTAGCGGCTCAGGGCGAAGGCCGCCCACGACGAGAGGAGCAGGGCGAAGAACACCGTGAACACGGTCACGATCGCGCTGTTGACCAACGACTGCGTCACGAGTCCGCCCGTGAAGACCGTGATCATGCCGTCCCAGGAGAACGACTGGGGCAGTGCGCCCAGACCGTTCTGGGTGATGTCGCTGAAGGAGCGGAACGCGACGAACACGACGAACACCATCGGCGCGATCCAGATCAACGAGACCGGGGTCATGTAGAGGTGGAACAGCCAGGAGCGCTTGCGACGCGGCTTCTTCGTCGCGGTCGTCGAGGTGCTTGCGACGCGGCGCGAATCGGTGGCGGCGGTCATGTCAGTCCTCCTTCGAGACGCGCATCAGGTAGCCGATGATGAACAGGATGGCCAGCAGGAAGATCACGACGGCGATGGCCGAGCCATACCCGAGGTTCACCGTCGTGAAGGCCGTCTGATACATGTAGGTCGACAGCAGCTGGGTGGAGTTGTACGGCCCGCCCTGCGTCATCGCCCACACGATGTCGAACGTGCGCAGCGAGTCGATCACGGTCACCGCGAAGACCACCGCGTTCACGCCGCTGAGCTGCGGCATGACGATGTGCCAGAAGCGCTGCCATCGGCTCGCGCCGTCCACGGCAGCGGCCTCTTCGAGCGTCGGGTCGACGCCCTTGAGACCCGCCAGGTACAGCACCATGATGTAGCCGCACTGCCGCCACACGGCGGCGACGAGCACGGCCGTCAGGGCTGTGGACGGGTTGGCGAGCCACTGCTTCTCGAGCGAGCCGAGACCCACGGTGCCCAACAGCGAGTTCACCGCGCCGCCCGGCGCGTACAGCAACCGCCAGAACAGGCCGGTCACCGTGAGCGAGAACACCATGGGCAGGTAGATCGCACTGCGGTAGAACCCCACACCGCGACGCGGCCGGTTGAGCGCGAGTGCGAGCAGCAGGCCGACGATGACGGATGCCCCGCCGAACCCGATCACCCAGAAGACGTTGTTGACGAGAGCCTGGATGAAGATCGGATCGGTGCCGAGGTTCTGGAAGTTCTTGAGCCCGACGAACTCGGGGGCCCCTACCCCGTTCCATTTGGTCAGGGCGATGTAGAAGCTGTTGATGGCCGGCCAGAACACGAACGCGAGCTCGACCGCCAGCGGGATCGCCAGGAACGCCCAGATGATCGGCGGGACGCGCCGCACCGACCCGCGACGCGGCCGCCGTGACGGCGTCCTCGTCGCAGCGCGCGGCACGCCCACCGTTGCGGTCACGAGTTCCACACCTTCTCTGCCGCCGCCTGCCAGTCAGCGAGGATCTTGTCGACGTCGCCGGGGTTGGCGAGGAACTTCACGAGCGCCGTGTCGGCGGTCGTCTGTAGCGCATCCGACGAGTCCCGGTTGAAGAACTGGGTGATCTCCTTGGTCTCGCCCAGCATCTTCAGGCCCTTCTGCACCAGCGGCGAGAACTTCGAGGTGTCCACGTCCGGGGAAGTCGGAAGGTTCGACGACGCCGACTTCTCGATGAACTCCTGCTGCTGGGCAGGGCTCGCCAGGTAGGTGAGGAAGTCTTTCGTCGACTTCGCGTTCTTCGACTTGACGCTGGCGAAGTAGCCGTCGGTCGGCGCCTCCTCCGCCTGAGGGATGCTCTTGTCGATCGTCGGCACGGTGAAGAAGTCGAGGTCGTCGGGGTTGTCGGTGACGTTCGCGCTGATGAACGCGCCGACCAGGTACATGGCGTTCTTGCCCTGCACGAACGGAGTGACGGCATCCTGCCAGGCGTACGAGCCCATGTTCGGGTCGAAGTACGGCACGAGCTGCGCGTAGTACTTCATGGTGTTCTTGACCTCTGCGCTGTCGAACCGGTGCTTGCCGGCGAGCAGATCGCGGTGGAACGGGGCGCCGTTGACGCGCAGGTTGAGGATGTCGAACCAGCCGGATGCCATCCACGGAGTCGTGCTGAGCCCCTGCGACAGCGGGTTGATGCCCTTCTTCTTGAGCGTCTCGCACATGGCGATGAACTCGTCCCAGGTCGTCGGGACGGTCAGGCCCCACTTCTCGAAGTTGGACTTGAGGTAGAAGACGCCCCACCAGTAGTAGTCGGTGGGCATGAAGATCTGGCGTCCCTTGGCATCCGTCGACAAGGCCTTCAGTGCTGCATTGAAGTTCGCGGCGACGCCCTTGCCCTTCCACAGGTCGGAGAGGTCGAGCAGAAGGTCCTGGTCTGCGTAGGAGCGCGCTACGGAGCCCGCGTACCACGAGTAGACGTCGGGCGGGTTGCTCGAGGTGAGATAGGTGGACAGCTGCGCGCGGAACTGCTCGGTCGCGACCGTGTTCATCGTGGCCTTGGCCGACGCGTTCTTCGCGTTGTACTGCTGCACCAGCGCGGTGAGCGCCGCCTTGGGCTGCGGCTCGGAGTTGGAGTTCTGGAACACGATCGGTCCGACGCCGGAACCGCCGCCCGAGGTCCCGGGTGAGCCGCCCGTCACGCATCCGGCGAGCGCCGCGACGCCTCCGATCGCCAGCGCACCGGCGAGAAAGGTGCGACGTGTGACTTCGGTCTTCGTAGCCATGGTTGTCCTCCTTGACAGCCTGTGAGCGGAATCCGCGACAGGCGAGCTGACTGCTCTGTGGTGAGTGCTCCGTGGTGAAGTGCTCTGCGGTGGATTACTCCGCGGTGAAGAGCTGATTGCATTCGAGCTGCAGGGCGATGTCGCCCCACATGGGGTGGTGCGGCGCCGCATTGGAGCACACGATCGTGCCCCAGGCGTCAACGCGCCGCGATTCGCGAACGGCGCGGCGGCAGAACTCCGCGCCGACCGGGCCTTCTTCGAAGTTGCCTCGCAACGGGGTGTACCCGACCCAGCCCTCGCCGAACACGAGAGGCACGCGCCGGGCCTTCGCGTGGTCGGATGCCACGTCGAGCCAGATGGCCAGCACCCGGTCCATCTCCACGCGGTGGTTCTGGTAGCGCTCGTAGAGGAACCGGTCGAACGCCTCGGGAATCAGCCAGTCGTGGAAGAAGATCTCGGGCTTGCCGACGATGGTGGCATCCATCTTCCACGCGGCGTCGTCGGTGAGCACCCACGACTGCGCGTCGGGTGCGTCCGGCCGCAACAGGCCCTCGGCATCGACGGCGGCGCGGGGGAAGTCGGCGAGGTCACCCCGCAGGTCGAACGCGGCCGTGGTCTCGTTGAGCACTCCGTAGATATAGGGATGCACGACGAGAACGTCGATCTCCTCGGGGATCGCGCGCATCGCCACCACGGGTACGTGTGCGTAATTGACGGTGACCGGCACGGTCGGCTGCAGCTCGTGGAAACGGCGGAGTCCCTTGGTGAGGCGCGGCTCCAGTTCCATCAGGCACAGCTCCTCGTCCACCTTCCACGAGGCGATGCCGTCGACGAGGTGACCCGCTTGCACCTCGTTGTGCAGCTCGACGTAGGCGATGCGGTCGGCGTGACCGTGCTCCGTCACGAAGTCGACGAGCTCGGAGTGCGCGTCGGCGAGAGCGACGGCGCGCTCCTCGGGATCGACGCCGCGCAGGGCATCCCACCAGCCGGAGTCGGTGCTGAAGGACGACGACTGCTGGTACTCCCACGACGAGACGATCACATACAGGTCGTGGCGGGCGCACACCTCGAACAGCTCGAGCAGCTTGGCTCGTCCGTCGAACTCGGTGGGGGCGCCGACGTCGTACCAGCGCACGCCCTGGCCGTAGTCGCCGCCGAGCCGGTCGAGGGAGACTCGTGAGGTGTCGAGCCCCGATCCGAAGAGCAGGAACGGCATCGCACAGATGCGGATGGTGTTGTAGCCGCGCTCCACGGCCTCGGCCGCTGCACGATCCAGGTCTTCGAACGGTTCGCCTGCGCCGCTGCGTACGTACCACGAGAAGTCCCACAGAGTGATCGTCAGACGATCGGGCAGATCTGCCGAGACCTGGACGGGCGTGTACTTCGTCGATGCTGCACGTTCCACGGCCCTGTCAGACACGTGCGTCGCTATTCCGTTCTCCTCATTGAGCATGCGGTCAGCCTAGGATCGCGCAGATCGGTGACGGAATGACGGTTCATACGAACTTCCTGGACGATTCTCTGATCCCTGCACCGTTGGCCCGCCTAGGCTGGACGACATGGCGGCCCATCTGATCCGCGACGGATTCCCCGGCCAGCGCTTGCGTGTGCTTCCTGCACCCCTGATCAAGACGACGCTCAACGCGCCGGTGACCCGCCGCTTGCTGGTGACCGATGCCGGCTACTTTCCCCACGCGGCTGCCCACGGACGAGTCCGCCCGAACGGCGCACGCGAGGCCATCGTCATCGTCTGCGTCGGAGGCCGTGGCATGCTCACCCTCGGCGGCGTGCGGCATGCCATCCGATCGGGCGATGCCGCGATCATCCCTCCCGAGGCGCCGCATGTGTATGTCGCCGACGAGGTCGACCCGTGGAGCATCTGGTGGCTGCATGCCGCGGGCACCGACACGGCGGAACTCGTCGCGGCCGCCACCGGGCCCGACGCCGACCCCGTGCTGCACCTGCGGGACGTGTTCACCGCCGCAACACTCATCGAGAACATCGTGACCGCGCTCGAGCGTGACGAGACGGTCGCGACACTCTCGCAGGCATCCGGTGCGGCGTGGCATCTCTTCGGGCTGCTCGGCGCCGATCGCCTGAGGGGTGAGCCCGCCACCCGCGACCGCATCCGCGTCGTGCAGGACTATCTGCGCGACAACCTCGCCTCGACGACACCGGTTCCGGATCTGGCTCGGCTCGCGGGCCTCAGCACCTCGCACTTCTCGGCACTCTTCAAGGCGTCGACGGGCTACGGAGTCGTCGAGTACGTCAGACGGCTCCGCAGCGCCCGTGCCCGCGAGCTGCTGATGACCACCGGCCTGTCGATCGGAGAGATCGCCGCTCAGGTCGGGTATTCCGACGCGTTCTACTTCACGCGGCAGTTCCGCGCGGTGAACGGCACGTCGCCGAGCCGCTTCCGGGCCGGCGCATCGATCGAGGCGATCTGACGGGCTCGCCGCGGCGGGGTGAGCCGGGCGTCGCAAACCGCTACGCCAGCTCGCACCCGCAGCTGCGGCCGACGACGAGGTTGCCACGCAGCACCGTGTGCTCCGGGGGCCGCGACGGATCCTCGAACCGTTCGAGGAGTTCCTTCACCGCCCGTTTGGCGAGGTAGGGAAGGTCCTGCCGCATGGTCGTCAGCGGCGGAACGGTGAAGGCGGCAGGGCGTGTTCCTCCGATGGAGACGATGGCGACGTCATCCGGCACGCGCAGACCGAGCTCCCAGCACGCATGGATGGCGCCGATGGCCTGCACGTCCGCGGCGACGAAGAGCGCGGTCGGTCGAG
>JBQCJQ010000039.1:0-3620 GCA_051952615.1 Humibacter sp. | reverse complement strand
TGATGTAGCCGATGACGTCGTCGTACGTGGTCTCCACCGTCTTCACCGACGCCACCATCTGGCCCAGGTAGAGCACGCTGATGTAGTCGGCGACTTTGAACACGTCGGCGAGGTTGTGGCTGATGATGATGACCGCGACGTTCTGCTCGGCCAGCCGTTTGACGAGGCTGAGCACCTGTTCGGTCTGAGCGACGCCGAGTGCGGCAGTCGGCTCGTCGAGGATGACCAGGCGCGACTTGTTGATCACCGAACGGGCGATCGCAACGGTCTGCCTCTGGCCACCGGAGAGCGACGCGACCTTCTGCCGCACCGACTTCACGGTGCGAACGGAGAGCTGTCGAAGCGCCTTGCTCGTCTCGAGCTCCATGCGGCCCTCGTCGAACGTGCCCCACGTGGTCTCTTCGCGGCCCAGGAACATGTTCTGAACGATGTCGAGGTTGTCGGCGAGGGCGAGGTCCTGGTACACGACCTCGATGCCGAGACGGGATGCCTCGCGAGGGTTGTGGAGCGTCACGACCTCACCGTCGAAGCGCACCTCTCCCTCGTCGTACGGCTGAACACCGGCCAGGCCCTTGATCAGGGTCGACTTTCCCGCGCCGTTGTCGCCGACGAGGGCTGTCACCTTGCCCGGGTACGCCTTGAGGTCGACACCACGGAGCACGCTGACCGGCCCGAAGCTCTTCTTCACTCCCGTCAACGAGATGAGCGGCTCATCCATGCGTTGTGTTTCCTTTCATCGGGATGGATGTCTTGGGGGATCGCTCACACGGCCAAAGGGGCTTCGCGACGGACCAGCGGTCCGAGCACGAAGCCCCCTTCGTCCGAGTTGAGCGCTCTAGTGCACGCCGTACTTGGTGCAGGCGGCCGCAACGGCAGCCGTGCAGATGTCGCTCGCCTTGGCGTTGCCGTCGTCGATCACCTTCTGCACGTTCTGCGCCGTGATCAGCTGCGGCGTCTCTGCGATGAACGGCACGCCGTTCACCTTCTGCGACTCCGTCGGGTGCTTGCCCTTCAGCAGCTGGATCGCGAGGTCGGAAGCAGCCTTCGCCTCATCCTGGTACGGCTTGTAGACCGTCGAGGTCTGCTTGCCGAGCAGCACGTTCTGCAGGCCGGCGGTCGAGGCATCCTGCCCCGTGACCGGAACCTTCAGGCCGTTCTTGTCGAGCACCGAGATGACGCCGGACGCGTTCGTGTCGTTCGCGACCCAGACGGCGTCGACCTTGCCGCCGAGCGAGGTGAGAGCCTGCTCGAAGTTGGTGGCCGACTTGTCTGCGTCCCAGATCCCCGGCGGCTCTGCGGCCGGCTTGATCCCGGCTGCCGACATGATCTTCACGGCGCCGTCGTGGAACATCTTGGCGTTGCCGTCGGTCGGGTCACCGCCCATGTAGACGACCTTCGCCGTCGCCGGGTTCTTGTTCTCCGCCTTCAGCGCGTCGACGATCGACTGGCCCTGCAGCTCTCCGACCTTCTCATTGTCGAACGACACGTAGTAGTCGGCGCCCGCGATCGGGCGGTCGTAGGCGATGACGGGAATGCCCTGCGCCTTCGCCTTCTTCGCGACGGTCACGCCCGCACCGTTGTAGTCGACGAGCAGCATCACGCCGCAGCCCTTGTTGAGCTGCTGGTCGGCGATGGTCGCGTACTTGCTGGTGTCGCCCTGCGCGTTCTGGATGTCGGCCTGGAAGCCGGCTGCCGTGATGGCCTTCTCCAGGGCCGGCCGGTCGCCGTTCTCCCACCGCGGTGACGAAACCGCGTCGGGAAGGATCACGCACGCACGCGTCGAGGCCTTGGCGGTGTTTCCGCCGCCGCTGCCTCCGCTCGAACAACCCGCCAGCAGAAGTGCTGACGCGCTGGCGAGAACGGCGAGCGAAATCATCGATGATTTCTTCACGTCTCTTTCTCCTTTGATGAGACTCGGACTCCTCCGGGTACGCCGCGTTCAACTAATGAATGCGGCATACGAGATACTGCACTGTTTTGTTCGGCGACGGCAGTCCTGGGCGGCACATTCTCATAACGGTTGGATAACTTACGAACCCACCGTTGGCGGATAGCATTAGCCCCATGTCGGCAGGGGGAGCTGGGCAATCGGCGGTCAGCGCCGTTGAGGGGTCCGGGGCGCCGTCCGGCGCCGAGCTCGAGCCGCGCAAGCGGCCGGCACGCAACTTCCGTCTGCGTTTCTCGAAGACAGTGGATTACGTCTTCTTCCTGTTCGCGACGCTGGCGGCCGTCTGGCTCGCGTGGCTGCTGGTGACCGAGAGCTTCAGCTGGGGATGGTGGCTCATCCTCTTCTTCGTGCTGTTCTGGGCGCTGCTCGCCTACCTCGTGCTGCCGCGATTGCACAGCATCCTGACGCGCATCTACGTGCCGAACTACTTCATCGGGCGTGCACGAACGAGCGATGGACTGCTCGGCGATCCGATCAACCTGGCGCTTCTCGGCAGTCAGGCGCAGCTCGAGTCGGTGATGGCCGAGGCGGGCTGGACGCGCGCCGACCCGGTCACCCTGGCTTCGAGCTGGCGCATCGTCACGTCGACCGTGCTTCGGCGCAGTTACGACGAGGCGCCCGTGAGCCCGTTGCTGCTGTTCGAGCGGCAGCAGGACCTGGCTTATCAGCAGGAGGTGCGCGGCAACCCGGCGAAGCGGCATCACGTGCGCTTCTGGAAGTGCCCGCCCGACTGGTACCTGCCGGGCGGTGCGCCCGCCGACTGGCTGGGGGCTGCGACATTCGACCGTAGCGTCGGCCTGTCGCTCTTCACCCTGCAGGTGACGCACCGCATCGACGCCAACACCGACATCGAACGCGACCATGTCGTGAACTCGATCGAGTCGTCGGATGACGCGGTGGCGGTCAGCGCCATCCGAGATTTCTCGACGGGGTATCACGCACGCAACGGCGGAGGCGACTCGATCATCACCGATGGGGATCTCCCGGTGCTCGATCTGCGGGGCATCCAGGCCCGTCCCGAGTTCGAGAAGGAACCCGATGTCGTGGAGAGTGCCGCCGACAAGCGCCCGGTGTCCGTCGTGCTGGGCTGTGCGCTGCTCGGCCTGCGGGTGCTCGCCGGCATCATCGGTCTCGTGATCGCGGTGATCGGGTGGCGCGAGTACGTGCAGTCGGTGAGCGTCGACCTTGACGGCACGGAGCTTGCGGGAACCCTGAACACGACCGTCGCCGTGATCGCCGTCAGTGCGTCCGCTTTGGCGGTGCTTGTGCAGTTGGGGATCGTCACCCTGATCTTCCGAGGCAGCAACTGGGCGAGGCTGCTCGCCATGATCGTGAGCGCCCTCACCGTGACCTTCGCCGCGATCGACTACTTCAACGGCGGACCTCAGGTGAGCCTGCGTGCCAACCTGCTCGGGCTTCCGTTGGACATCCTGGTTCTGCTTGCGCTGTCCTCAGAGCAGTCCAGCGCGTGGGCGCGGCGGATCAGGTACCTGAAGATCGAGCGGAAGTGGGCGAAGCGTCACCCTTCGTCGCTGTGATCGCCGGCTCTGAGGCGGGACGGTCTCGGGAACGAGATGGCAGCAGCAGGAGCACGATCGCCGTGCCCACCACAGCGCCGATCACTTGCGCAGGCAGGAACGCCAGGGCGGATGCCGGCGCGATGCCCGCGAAG
>JBQCJQ010000038.1:0-3305 GCA_051952615.1 Humibacter sp. | reverse complement strand
ACCTCACGCACCCTCGAAGACACGGCGCACGCGGTGACACGCTCCGCCGAGGCCGGTCTGCCGATCATGCTCGAACCGTTCATGAGCGACTGGGTCGACGGCCGCATCGTGAACGACCTCTCGACGGAGGCGGTCGTGACGTCGGTCGCGATCGCGTCCGGGCTCGGTGCGTCATCCGCCTACACCTGGCTGAAGCTGCCGGTGGTCGCGCACATGGAGCGCGTGATGGAGGCGACAACGCTGCCGACGCTGCTGCTCGGCGGCGACAACGAGGCGGACCCCGACGAGACGTACGCGTCGTGGGCGTCCGCGCTCGCCCTCCCGGGCGTGCACGGCCTCGTGGTCGGGCGCACGCTGCTGTACCCGCCGGACGGCGACGTCGAACGCGCTGTGGATGTCGCAGCCGCACTCGTCCACCAGCATCAGGCACCAGAAGCATCAGAAGGAAGACCATGACGAACACCATCGAGACCCCCGCAGGCACCACGGCCCAGACGGGGCTCGCCGTCATCGGGCACTGGATCGACGGGGCCGATCTGCCGTCGACCAGCGGCCGCACCGCGCCGGTCTACAACCCGGCGCTCGGTGTCGAGGCGAAGCGCGTCGCCCTGGCAGACCAGGCGGAGATCGACGCCGCGATCGCGTCGGCGCAGCGCGGCTTCGAGGTGTGGAGTCAGTACTCGATCGCGAGGCGGCAGGCCGTGCTGTTCGCGTTCCGTGAGCTGCTGAACTCGCGCAAGGGCGAGCTCGCCGAGATCATCACGTCCGAGCACGGCAAGGTGCTCTCCGACGCGCTCGGCGAGATCAACCGCGGCCAGGAGGTCGTCGAGCTCGCGACCGGCTTCCCGCACCTGATCAAGGGCGCCTTCAGCGAGAGCGCCTCGACCGGTATCGACGTCTACTCCATCAAGCAGCCTCTCGGTGTCGTTGGCATCATCAGCCCGTTCAACTTTCCCGCGATGGTGCCGATGTGGTTCTTCCCCGTTGCGCTCGCCGCGGGCAACGCCGTGGTGCTGAAGCCGAGCGAGAAGGACCCGTCCGCCGCGCTGTGGCTCGCCGGGCTGTGGAAGGAGGCGGGTCTCCCCGACGGCGCGTTCACCGTGCTGCAGGGTGACAAGCTCGCGGTCGACGGCCTGCTGAACAGCCCGGTCGTGCAGTCGATCTCGTTCGTCGGCTCGACGCCGATCGCCCAGTACATCTACGAGACCGCGTCGAAGAACGGCAAGCGCGTGCAGGCCCTGGGCGGCGCGAAGAACCACATGCTCGTGCTGCCGGATGCCGACCTCGACCTCGTCGCGGACCAGGCCGTGAACGCCGGGTACGGTGCAGCAGGCGAGCGGTGCATGGCCATCTCGGTCGTACTCGCCGTCGAGCCGGTCGCCGATGAGCTGATCGCCAAGATCTCCGAGCGCATCGGCCGTCTGCGGGTCGGCAACGGTGTGGGCGACGCGGCAGGCGAGCCCGATCTCGGGCCGCTCATCTCCCGTGAGCACCGCGAGAAGGTGTCGGGCTACGTCGACATCGCCGAGGCGGATGGCGCCACGATCGTCGTCGACGGACGCAGCCTCACCGTGGAGGGCCACGAGGACGGGTTCTTCTTCGGCCCGACGCTCATCGACGAGGTGCCCATTCAGTCGCGCGCCTATCAGGAGGAGATCTTCGGGCCGGTGCTCGAGGTGGTGCGGGTGAAGACCTTCAAGGAGGGCATCGACCTCATCAACTCCGGACAGTTCGGCAACGGAACCGCCATCTTCACGAACGACGGCGGAGCGGCGAGGCGTTTCCAGAACGAGGTGCAGGTCGGCATGATCGGCATCAACGTTCCCATCCCCGTTCCCGTCGCGTACCACTCGTTCGGCGGCTGGAAGAAGTCGCTGTTCGGCGACGCGAAGGCGTACGGGGCGCACGGATTCGACTTCTTCACCCGCGAGAAGGCCGTCACGAGCCGTTGGCTCGACCCGGCGACCCATGGCGGCATCAACCTCGGATTCCCGCAGAACGACTGAAAGGCATCACGCACATGGCCGTGCGCAACGAATGGTTCTTCCCGCGGGGAACGCTCGCCGACGGCGGATGGGAGTCGGTGGTCGACGACGGCATCGAGGGATGGCAGCACACGGGCATACGCGTCGCCGTTCTGGATGACGGTTCCGTCGACACGCCCAGCGCTCTCGAGTTGCCCGGCGCCGACGTCGAGCGCATCGGGGTGCCGCTCTCGGGCGGGTTCGAGGTCGACCACGAGAGCACGACGACCATGCTGGACGGACGCTCGAGCGTGTTCGAGGGCCCGACGGACGTGCTCTTCGTCGGCGCGGGCGAGGGGCTCAGCATCCGTGGCCGCGGTCGCGTGGCCGTCGCGGAGGCGAAAACGTCGGAGCGCAAGCCCAGCCGGTATCTGGCGAAGGGCGACGTGCCTGTCGAGATCCGCGGTGCCGGTCGCGACACCCGCCAGGTGCACAACTTCGGCACGCCCGACGCGCTCGACGCCTCGGCGATCATTGCGTGCGAGGTCATCACGCCGAGCGGCAACTGGTCGTCGCATCCTGCGCACAAGCACGACGAGGACGTGCCCGGCCACGAGTCCCGTCTCGAGGAGATCTACTACTTCGAGGCCGCGCCGCACGCCGGGCTGCTGCCGCCGCACGACGTCGACGCGTTCGGCACGTTCGCCAGCTACTCGTCGCCGGCGGGGGAGATCGACACCGGCGCGATGGTGCGCACCGGTGACATCGCGCTGGTGCCGTTCGGCTACCACGGGCCGGCCGCCGCCGCGCCGGAGTACGACCTCTACTACCTCAACGTGATGGCCGGTCCGGGCGAGAAGCGCGAGTGGCTGATCAGCGACGACCCGCGGCAGACCTGGATCAGAAGGCACTGGGAGACCCGTCTTCCCGACTCACGGCTGCTCGGCGGACAGCACAACAGCCAGCAGCATGACAGCCACCAACCCGACAGCTCTCGACAGAACAACGGAGCACACCAATGACCACACGGCGGATGACGGTGGGCCAAGCCCTCGTCGAGTTCCTCGGGCACCAGTGGACGGTCGACGGCGACGTGCGGGAGCGCACCGTGCCGGGCATCCTCGGCATCTTCGGACACGGCAACGTTGCAGGCGTCGGCCAGGCGCTGAAGCAGTACAACGTGCTGGAGCCGCAGCTGCTGCCCTATCACCAGGCGCGCAACGAGCAGGCGATGGTGCACCAGGCCGTCGGATTCGCGAGGGTGCACAGACGTCGGGCGACGCTGGCGGCAGCGGCATCCGTCGGCCCTGGCGCCGCCAACATGCTCACCGGCGCGGCGCT
>JBQCJQ010000037.1:0-2460 GCA_051952615.1 Humibacter sp. | reverse complement strand
GTCTCCACGCAGATCCGCCGCGACGCGCCCGGCTCGGCTTCCGCCCGGAATAGTGGTCGCGTCGTGTCACTATCTCGCCGCATAACGACAACTTCGGCCCACAACTCGTAGATGGCCCGGCAATAGTGGTCGCGTCGTGTCGTCATCCCCTTCGCATGACGACAACAAGAGGCCACAACTCGCGGATGGTGGGTCGTGGTCACGCTCGGCCACCGCAGGGACGTGTACGAGCGGTAGCGACGTCAGGCGTCCTTCTGCAGCTGCACGAGCAGCTCGGGCGCGCGCCGGTCGAGGATGCGGCCGCCGAGCCGCGCGCCGATCGTGAGCGTGATCGGACCGAGCACGATACCGACCACGAGGGCGATCCACCCCCAGAGCTGCTTCCCCGTCGTGAGGCTGACGATGAGCAGCACGATCTCCGGCAGGTTGATCACCGCGAGCACGCCCCAGGTGATGAACGTCGAGCCGAGCAGCGCCGTGTTGGCGCCCGGACGCGTCTTGAACGGGTTATCCCCCGGCGCAGGCGCGGGGAAGACCACGACGGCCGACGTGACCGAGCAGACGCCGAGGCCGCCGAGCAGCAGACCGATGGCGAGGCCGAGGAGCGCAGGCACGGGCATCCAGCTGTCCGCTGCCGTCGCCGTGATGAGGGTGATCGCCACGACCGCTGGAAGCCCGAAGATGAGGACCGCGGATGCCCGCCCCCACCGATCGGCACGACCGGGAACCGCCTTGCTCATGTGCAGCACGAACGCGGTCGAGTCGTACGAGACGTCGGCGATGAGTGCGCCGCCGAGCACGAACGCCACCAGCGGCCCGGAAATCTGCAGCAGGAACGTCGCGTGGCTGATCGACGAGTAGAACCAGAACAGCAGCGGCAGCACCGGGATGATGACGAGCTGCCGCAGGTAGCGCGGGTCGCGGAACCAGTAGGTGAGGCAACGCGCGGCGATGACACCTGCCGGGGTGTCGGGGAACCGGCCGAAGAGGCCGAGCTTGCCCTGAGCGCGCACCCGAGACGTGGCGTGCACCGGGGTGACGAGCGCGCGGGCGAGTCCCCAGCGCCACACCAGGAACACGACGGCGATCGTCGCCAGCCCGATCAGAGCCCGCAGCACCGCGCCGATCGGGTCCCCGAGCGCCACCTGTGACGGGATGGCCCAGATGGCGCCGAGCGGGGTCCACGACATCGCGTCGGCCAGGTTCGGCAGCACATCCTTGGAGTTCTGCAGCGACGAGGCGGTTCCGGCGATGATCGGCCCGAGCAGCACCAGCGGAATGAAGATGAGGATGCCCGCCGCCTCGCGGAACCGCCGCCCCGACGACAGCCCCGTGGCCGCCGACGTGACAGCACGGGAGAGCATCACGCACAGCAGGGCGCCGGCGATTCCGCACACCAGCGCGAGAACGGCCACCCCGGGCATCCGCAACCACGATCCGAACGTGAAGACCGACGCGATCATCGTGATGGCGCCGGGGATCGCGACGACTCCTGAGATGAGCAGCCCGGTCAAAAGGGTGTTCAACGGAATCGGGTACACCGCGAGATGCGGAGCGTCGAGGGTCTGCTCGATCGGCAGGAAGATCGGCACGATCGCCCACCCGAGCGTCAGCGCCGAACCGGCCAGCACGACGACGGTGCGCAGAACCTCGACCGGCGCGAAGTTCAGCGCGAACAGCCCGAACACGATCATGCCGAGCACGAAGAGTCCGTACAGACCGCCGATGATCACGGCGATCAGCTGCCCGACGCTGCGCTTCAGGCTGTTGCGCAGAACGAGCAGGCGCAGCCTTACGAGCGTCGCAACCACTCGGGGCCCTCCTGCACGCGTCGTCCGCCGACGAGCTCGACGAAGCGGTCCTCGAGGTCGGCGCCGGCCCGCACCTCGTCGACCGTGCCCGACGCGACGACCTGGCCGTTCGTGATGACGGCGACGTGATCGCACATGCGCTGCACGAGGTCCATCACGTGCGACGAGACGATCACCGTTCCGCCGCCGCGCACGAACCCGCCGAGGATGTCGCGGATGTTCGCCGCCGACACGGGATCGACCGACTCGAAGGGCTCATCCAGCACGAGCAGCCGCGGCGCGTGAACCATGGCGCACGCCAGCGCGATCTTCTTCGTCATTCCCGCCGAGTAGTCGACGACGAGCGTTCCGGCCGCCGACTGCAGGTCGAGGAGCTGCAGCAGGTCGGCGGTGCGCGAGACAGCGGTCGGGCGATCCATTCCGCTGAGCAGGCCGGCGTAGATGACGAGCTGTTCGCCGGTGAGGCGGTCGAAGAGACGCGCGCCGTCGGAGAGCACGCCGACCTGCGCCTTCGCCTCGAGGGGGCGTTGCCAGACATCCACTCCGTGCACGGTCACTGCGCCGGCATCGGGTCGCAGCAGACCGGTCGCCATGCTCAGCGTCGTGGTCTTGCCCGCGCCATTCGGGCCGACCAGGCCGTAGAAACTTC
>JBQCJQ010000036.1:0-5051 GCA_051952615.1 Humibacter sp. | reverse complement strand
GCTCTCGCGGCCGAACGGGAAGAGCGAGCCAACGTCATCGACCACCTCATCGAGTCCGACGACAGCGAGATGCTGCTCATGCGGATGCTCCGCGAACAGGACGCTCAGAACGCCCTGGTCGACGAGGCGGCCCTGCCGAGCGTCGACCCCGACCTGCTGGCCGGACCGTTCGCCCACGTCATCGTCGACGAAGCCCAGGAGCTCACGGATGCCGAGTGGCAGATGCTGCTGCTGCGATGCCCGTCGAGGAGCTTCACGATCGTCGGCGATCGAGCGCAGGCGCGACACGGTTTCACCGAGACGTGGCGGGCGCGACTGGAGCGTGTCGGTCTCTCGGAGGTGACGATGACGACGCTGAGCATCAACTACCGCACACCGGAGGAGGTGATGGCCGAAGCCACGCCGGTCATCCTCGCCGCGCTGCCCGACGCGAACGTGCCGATCTCCATCCGCAGCAGCGGGCTGCCGGTCGTGCACGCGTCGACGAACGAGCTGCACTCCGTGGTGGACACCTGGCTCGCCGCGCACGACGAGGGCATAGCGTGCGTCGTCGGCGACCCGGGGTTCCGTGCGCTGCCGCGGGTGCGGTCGCTCTCCCCCGAGTACGTGAAGGGACTCGAGTTCGATCTGGTGGTGCTCGTCGACCCGCAGGAGTTCGGGGATGGCATCGAGGGCGCCGTCGACCGGTACGTGGCCATGACCAGGGCGACCGGACGGCTTGTCATCCTGACCAGCGACGAAGCAGCCGTCGATCCCGTCGACGGGTAGAGGCGACGCAGGGCTGAATCGAGCACGATCGGAGAAGCCCGCGCGTCGGGCCGCGGTTAGCCTGGTGTTCGTTCGGCACGACTGGAGGACACGATGAGCATCGAGACGGCACCAGTGCTGGAGCAGACGGCGGATCGCGCCGACGCCCACGAGGTGATCCGCGTGCACGGTGCGCGCGTGAACAACCTGAAGGATGTCAGCCTCGAGATTCCGAAGCGGCGCCTGACCGTGTTCACCGGCCTCTCGGGCTCCGGCAAGAGCTCCCTCGTGTTCGGCACGATCGCTGCGGAGTCGCAGCGACTCATCAACGAGACGTACAGCACCTTCGTGCAGAGCTTCATGCCGACCCTCGCTCGTCCGGATGTCGATGTGCTCGACGGCCTCACCACCGCGATCGCGGTGAGTCAGGAGCGCATGGGGTCCGATCCGCGCTCGACGGTGGGGACCGCGACGGACGCGAACGCCCTGCTGCGCATCCTGTTCGCACGTCTCGGCGATCCTCAGATCGGCGGGCCCAAGGCGTTCTCGTTCAACATCGCGTCGATCAGCGGCGCCGGGGCCGTGACGGTGCAGAAGAACGGCACCGAGGTCAAGGAGCGTCGCAGCTTCGCGATCGTGGGTGGCATGTGCCCGCGCTGCGAGGGTCGTGGAACGGTGCAGGACTTCGACCTCAGGGCACTGTACGACGACTCGAAGTCGCTCAACGAGGGCGCCCTCACGATCCCCGGGTACAGCATGGACGGCTGGTTCGGCCGCATCCTGCGCGATTCCGGATTCTTCGACCCCGACAAGCCGATCCGCCAGTTCACGAAGAAGCAGCTGAACGACCTTCTCTACAAAGAGCCGACGAAGATCAAGGTCGAGGGCATCAACCTGACCTACGAGGGACTGATCCCCAAGATCACGAAGTCGATGCTGTCGAAGGATGTCGACGCGATGCAGCCCCACATCCGCGCCTTCGTCGAGCGTGCCATCACGTTCGGCACCTGCCCGGAGTGCGACGGCACGCGGCTGAGTGCGCTTGCTCGGTCATCCAAGGTGGCGGGCATCAGCATCGCGGACGCCTGTGCCATGCAGATCTCGGACCTCGCCGCCTGGGTGCGGGGCCTGGACTACCCGCAGGTCGCACCCCTGCTGAAGGCGCTGCAGGAGCTGCTGGACTCGTTCGTGGAGATCGGGCTCGGATATCTCTCGCTCGATCGCTCGGCAGGCACGCTGTCGGGCGGTGAGGCGCAGCGCACCAAGATGATCAGGCACCTCGGGTCTGCGCTGACCGACGTCACCTACGTGTTCGACGAGCCGAGCGTCGGTCTGCACCCGCACGACATCACACGGATGAGCCGGCTGCTGAAGCAGTTGCGCGACAAGGGCAACACGGTGCTCGTCGTCGAGCACAAGCCGGAGGTGATCGAGATCGGCGATCACGTCGTCGACCTCGGTCCGGGTGCCGGCGCCGCCGGGGGCGAGGTGTGCTTCCAGGGCACCGTCGCCCAGCTGCGCGACAGCGACACGATCACCGGACGGCACCTCAGCGATCGAGCGCAGCTCAAGTCTGAGGTGCGGACCTCGACCGGCGCCCTCGAGGTTCGCGGCGCATCCACTCACAACCTCAAGGATGTGGATGTCGACATCCCGCTCGGGGTGCTGGTCGTCATGACCGGCGTCGCCGGGTCGGGCAAGAGCTCGCTCGTGAGCGGCTCGGTTGCGGGTCGCGAGGGCGTCGTGTGGGTGGACCAGGCACCGATCAAGGGGTCGCGGCGCAGCAACCCGGCAACGTACACCGGACTGCTCGACCCGATCCGCAAGGCGTTCGCGAAGGCCAACGGAGTGAAGCCGGCACTGTTCTCGTCGAACTCCGAGGGCGCATGCCCCGTCTGCAACGGAGCGGGGGTCATCGAGACCGACCTCGGCGTGATGGCCTCCGTCACGACGGTGTGCGACGAGTGCGGCGGCAAGCGGTTCAGCCAGGCGGTGCTGGAGTACAAGCTCGCGGGCCGCGACATCAGCGAGGTGCTCGGCATGTCGGTCATCGAGGCGCAGGCCTTCTTCGCCGAGCCGGATGCCCGTACCCCTGCCGCGTCGACGTTGCTCGACCGTCTCGCCGACGTCGGGCTCGGCTACCTCACCATCGGGCAACCGCTCACCACGCTGTCGGGCGGGGAGCGGCAGCGCCTCAAGCTCGCGACGCACATGGGCGAGAAGGGCGGCATCCTGGTGCTCGACGAGCCGACGGCGGGTCTGCATCTCGCGGATGTCGAGAACCTGCTCGCGCTGCTCGTCCGGCTCGTCGACGGCGGAAAGTCGGTCATCGTCGTCGAACACCACCAGGCGGTGATGGCGCACGCCGACTGGATCATCGACCTCGGTCCAGGGGCCGGCCACGACGGCGGGCGCATCGTCTTCGAGGGCACACCGTCGGACCTCGTCGCCGCGCGCTCCACCCTGACGGGCGAGCACCTCGCGGAGTACGTCGGCGCATAACTTCCGCGCACATCGGTGCGATACGTTGAAGCCGATGACAACCCAGGAGCAGGCGCCGGCGAGACAGACCGGCAGATGGCGTCCGCTCGCCTGGATCATCCCCGTGGGGATCGTCGCGGCCGCGCTGATCGTTCTGCTCGTCAGGTGGCTGCTCACGCTTCCCGCCATGCAGGACTTCCTGCGCACCTACCCCGGCACCAGCCCGCTGCCGGCCTGGGCGCCCGTCGGCCTCCCGTTGTGGCTGGCGATACTGCACTTTCTGAACACGACGTTCCTGCTGTTCATCGTGCTCTCCGGCTGGACGATCCGACGCACCAGGAAGAGCGGTCGGCGGCCGAAGGAGTTCTGGATCCGTGACAACGACCACCTGATCCGCACGAAGAACCCACCGATCCGCATCACCCTCACCTCGTGGTGGCACCTCACGGTCGACGCCCTCTGGGTGCTGAACGGCGTGATCTACGTCGTCCTGCTCTTCAGCACCGGGCAGTGGATCCGCATCGTGCCGACGCGATGGGATGTCATCCCGAACGCCATCTCGGCGGGCCTGCAGTACGTGTCGCTGAACTGGCCGTACGAAGACGGCTGGGTCGCCTACAACGCCCTTCAGCAGCTGACGTACTTCATCACCGTGTTCATCGCTGCGCCGCTCGCCGTGATCACCGGCATCAGGCTCGCGCCCGGGCTCGCCGTGAGGTGGCGACGGCTCGACAAGACCTTCCCGCTGAGCGTGGCGCGGGTCATCCATTTCTCCGTGATGATCTGGTTCGTCGCCTTCACGGTCGTGCACGTCGGCCTCGTGCTCATCACCGCCCCACTGCGCAACCTCAACCACCTGTACGGGCTGCAGGATGCCACGAACTGGGTCGGCTTCAGCGTCTTCGTCGTCTCCCTGGTCGTGATCGCCGTCGCGTGGGTGCTGCTGCGCCCGCCGCGGTTGGACAGCATCGCGGAGCTCACCGGGAGCGTCAAGCGCCGCTGAACCGGGTCAGCGGGCGGTCCATCCTCCGTCGATCGCCAGGGTCTGCCCGGTGATCAGGGACGCTGCCGACGACGCCAGGAACACGGCGGCACCAGAGACCTCGGCGGGAACGCCGATGCGGTGCAGAGCCGCGATGCGTTCGACCGTGTCTGCGCGGAACTCCGGGTCGGACAGCGCCGCCTCCGTGCCGTCCGTCTCGATGAACGTGGGCGCGAGCGCATTCACCCTGATGCCGTATTCGCCCCACTCCACGGCGTGACACCGCGTCATGTGCACGACGGCGGCCTTGGCCACGCAGTAGGACGACTCCCCCGGCAGCGCGATCAGCCCCGCCTGGGACGCGATGTTGACGATCGACCCGCCGCCGGCATCTTTCATGTGCTTCGCCGCGTGCTGGGAGAGGAAGTACGTCGACTTCGTGTTCAGAGCCCAGACGCGATCGAAGTCGTCTTCCGTGACATCCATCGCCTGGCCCATGATGCCGCCGCCCGCGTTGTTCACCAGCGCATCGAGCCGTCCGAACTCCTGGACCGTCTCATCGATCGCCGCGCGCGCACCGGCGAGGTCGGTGACGTCGAGGGCCACGGGCAGGGCCTTGCGGCCGAACGATTCGATCTCGGATTCCAGGCCGGCGTCATCCGTCACGTCGCGTAGCCCGATGGCGACATCCGCGCCAGCGCGGGCGAACTCCAAGGCGATGGCACGCCCGAGACCGCGACGCGCGCCCGTCACGAGCACGGTGGAACCGGTGAGGTCGAAGGGCGACGATGCCATTGCGGGCTCCCGAACGCTACTTGGATGAACCGGTCGAACCGGAGCC
>JBQCJQ010000035.1:0-3897 GCA_051952615.1 Humibacter sp. | reverse complement strand
GTTCGACGGTCCCACAGCTCGACGACGCCGTCCGCGGCGTCCCTGCCGACGATCACGATGTTCGGCACGCCGATCAGCTCCGCGTCTCCGAACTTCACTCCTGGCGAGACCTTCGGGCGGTCGTCGTAGAGCACGTCGAGACCAGAGGCCTCCAGGGACTCGACGAGGCCGTTCGCGATCTCGTACACCGCGTCATCCTTGCCCGTGGCGACGACGTGCACGTCGAACGGTGCGACGGTCGCCGGCCAGATCAGGCCCTTGTCGTCGTTGTTCTCCTCGGCGATGATCGCGAGGATGCGCGTGACACCGATGCCGTACGACCCCATCGTCACGGTGACGAGCTTGCCGTTCTCGTCGAGCACCTTGAGCCCGAGCGCCTCGGCGTACTTGCGGCCGAGCTGGAAGACATGACCGATCTCCATGCCCCTGGCGAGCTCGACGGGGCCGGAGCCGTCCGGTGCTGGATCGCCAGGCAGCACCTCGGCCACCTCGACCGTGCCGTCGGCGGCGAAGTCACGCCCTGCGACGAGACCGAGCACGTGCTTGCCCTCGATGTTCGCGCCGGTGAGCCAGCCCGAACCGTCGACCACCCGCGGGTCGACGACGTAGCGGATGCCCGTCCGGGACTCCTCACCCAGAACCGGCCCCTCGGGCGACCACGGCCCGATGTAGCCCTTGACGAGCCCGGGATGCTTCGCGAAGTCGGCATCCGTCGCGGGCTCGACCTCGGCCGGCGCGAAGGCGACCTCCGCCCGCTTCATCTCGACCTCGCGGTTGCCGGGCAGCCCGACGACCACGATCTCGCGCGTTCCGTCGAGAGGGGTGAGGGCGAGCACGACGTTCTTGAGGGTGTCCGCGGCGGTCCACGCGCGGCCGTCCGGACGAGGGTGCTTCTCGTTGGCGATGGCGACGAGCGTCTCGATCGTCGGGGTGTTCGGGGTGTCGACCACCTCCTGCGGCGTCAGCTTCTCGTAGCCGCGCGTCGGGGGCGCGCTGGTCGTGAACGCCTCGACGTTGGCCGCGTATCCGCCCGCCGACTGCACGAAGGTGTCTTCTCCGACGGGGGTGGGGTGCAGGAACTCCTCGCTGCGGGATCCGCCCATGGCACCGGCATCCGCCTGCACGATGACGTAGTCGAGACCTAGCCGGGTGAAGATGCGCTCGTAGGCGTCGCGCTGGGCCTGATAGCTGGCGTCGAGACCTTCGTCGCTGGAGTCGAAGGAGTAGGCATCCTTCATCGTGAACTCGCGGCCGCGCAGCAGTCCGGCGCGGGGACGCGCCTCGTCACGGTACTTGTCCTGGATCTGGAAGATGGTCAGCGGCAGGTCTTTGTACGACGAGTAGAGATCTTTCACGAGCAGGGTGAACGCCTCTTCGTGCGTCGGCGCGAGCAGGTAGTCGCCGCCCTTGCGGTCCTGAAGACGGAAGAGCAGCTCGCCGTACTCCTCCCACCGGCCGGTCGCCTCGTAGGCCTCACGCGGCATCAGCGCGGGGAAGTGCACCTCCTGAGCACCGGCCGCGGCCATCTCTTCGCGCACGATCTGCTCGATCTTGGCCTTGACCCGCAGACCGAGCGGCAGCCACGCGAAGATTCCGGCCGCCTGGCGGCGAATGTACCCGGCGCGCACGAGCAGCTTGTGGCTCGCGACCTCGGCGTCGGCGGGGTCTTCGCGAAGCGTGCGGAGAAAAAGGTTGGAGAGACGGGTGACCACGAGGATCAAGCTTATTCGGTCCATCAGCGCGCTCGACGTGCCGCATACGCTGGTGGGATGACCACCGCGTTGCTGACCGGATTCGAACCGTTCGCCGGCGATCACCGCAATCCGTCGGGCGAAGCCGTTCACCTCGTCGCGGATGCCTGGAACGGGCCGGAAGAACTCATCACCGCCGTGCTGCCGACGGCGTTCGGCCGTGGCGCCGACCGCCTGGCAGAGCTGTTCGCCGCGCACTCGCCCGACGTCGTCATCGCCACCGGCCTTGCCGGAGGGCGCGCATGGGTCACTCCGGAGCGCGTCGCGGTGAACCTCATCGACGCGCGCGTACCCGACAACGACGACGAGCAGCCGGTCGACGAGCCTTCGCTGCCCGGCGCCCCTGCCGCCTACTTCAGCACACTGCCCGTCAAGCACATCGTGAACGCGATCGCCGCAGCGGGCATCCCCGCGCGGCCGTCGCTGAGCGCCGGCGCCTTCGTGTGCAACCACGTCTTCTTCCGGCTGATGGATGCCGTTGCCCTTCGTGCCGGGAGCGAGGATGCCCGACCCGCGGGGGCCGGTGCGCCGACTCCGAGCGGCATTCGTGCGGGATTCATCCACGTGCCGTGGGCCGACGGCTTCGGCGGGCCGCCGGGTGACCCGACGCTGCCCCTGGAAGACATCGTGCGTGCACTGGGCATCGCCCTTCGCGTGACGCTCGACGCCTAGCCTCGCGTCCCACCGCGCCGCCTCGACACTCCGCCAACAGCATCGCCTCTCGCACGCTCTCCACAGAGATCATTCGCGGCGAGGTGGTATCACGAGCGATACCATATGGTCATGGCCATGACACTGCGACTCACCGACGACGAGACCGAAGCCCTGCGCAGGCGCGCGGCGGCCGAGAACCGGTCGATGCAAGAGGTCGCGCGCGATGCCGTGCGGCGCTACATCGAGACCACTGACAAACGTGAACTGCTCCGACAGGCCATCGAAAGCGAGCTTCCTCGGTACGCAGACGCCCTACGCCGGCTGGGCGAAGAGGAATGAACTATCCGGACACCGATGACCTTCTGCTGCTTGCCGCTGTTATCCTCGGCGGCGACCCACCCGTGAGAGACCTCGGTCTTCTGGAGTCGGCCGTCGCAAGGCCAGCCGCCGGCTACGGCGGAGAAGACCTCTATCCAACGATCCCCCTCAAAGCCGCCGCTCTGATGCACTCGATCGCGAAGAACCATGCGCTCGTCGACGGCAACAAGCGCCTCGCGCTCGGCACGTTGCTCGCTTTCCTCTGGATGAATGGTCATCAGCTGACGATGACGAACGATGAAGCGTTCGCCTTCACCAAGCGCATCGCCGCCGGCGATCTTGATGACGTCACCGAGATCGCTACGGAGATCTCGGTGCACTCGTCGGCGCGCTACTAGCTCCGTGGCTGGACGCTCAGGCGGTGACGACCTGCACGGTTCCCGTACCGGCGTCCGCACCCATCTCGTCGGCGATGCGGTTCGCCTCGGCGATCAGCGTCGCTACGATCTCCGACTCGGGCACGGTCTTGATGACCTCGCCCTTCACGAAGATCTGGCCCTTGCCGTTGCCGGATGCCACACCGAGGTCCGCCTCGCGCGCCTCGCCCGGACCGTTGACGACGCATCCCATCACGGCGACACGTAGCGGAACGCTCATGCCTTGCAACCCCTCGGTGACGCTGTCGGCCAGCGTGTAGACATCCACCTGGGCACGGCCGCACGACGGGCACGACACGATCTCCAGCTTGCGCTCGCGCAGGTTGAGGGACTGCAGGATCTGCAAGCCGACCTTCACCTCTTCGACCGGCGGGGCCGAGAGCGAGACGCGAATGGTGTCACCGATGCCCTCGGCGAGCAGGATGCCGAACGCTGTCGCCGACTTGATCGTGCCCTGGAAGGCCGGGCCGGCCTCGGTCACGCCGAGGTGCAGCGGCCAGTCGCCCCGCTCGGCGAGCTGACGATATGCCTTGACCATCACGATCGGGTCGTTGTGCTTCACCGAGATCTTGAAGTCGTGGAAGTCGTGCTCCTCGAACAGGCTCGCCTCCCACACGGCGGACTCCACGAGAGCCTCCGCCGTCGGCTTGCCGTACTTCTGCAGGATGCTCGGCTCGAGCGACCCTGCGTTCACACCGATGCGCAGGGAGACACCGGCTTCCTTCGCACGCCGGGCG
>JBQCJQ010000034.1:0-5136 GCA_051952615.1 Humibacter sp. | reverse complement strand
ATTCGCCGAAAATGGCGCCGACGAGGTCCTTCGACGCGCTGAGTGGAATGGCGAGGTCGAGCACGAGAATCGTGATGGCCACGGCGAAGACACCGTCGCTGAACGCCTCCATGCGTCCCTTGCCCTGCCTGCGGCGTGGATGATGCGCATGGGGTGCTGCGTTCGATGGCTCCGTCACGCAGACAGTATCCGCCGTCGCCGGACATCCATCGCACAAGAATTCCGGCGTCGTGTCGATCGAGCGCTATGCCGTTCGACCTCGGTGATGAAAGGGTCGAAGAGCGACCCGGAACCGAGGAGAGAACAATGGGCAAGTACATGCTGATCATGCGCACCACCGACGAGGCGCTGGCCGGCCTCGCGAACGCCGACTTCGGGGAGATCCTCGACGGCATCGGGCGGTACAACGACGAGCTCATCCGCGCAGGCGTACTACTCGCCGGAGAGGGCCTCGACAGTGCAGAGAACACCGTCGTCGTCGACTTCACCGGCGAGGCTCCCGTGGTGACCGATGGCCCCTACGGCGAGACCAAGGAGCTGTTCAACGGGTACTACATCCTCGACGTGGCGTCGGCGCAGGAGGCCGCGGAGTGGGCCAAGCGCATGCCGTTCACCGACGGGACGAAGATCGAGATCCGCAGGGTCACCACGGTGGATGACTTTCCGCAGGACAACGAGTGGATCAAGAAGGAGCGCGCGTGGCGTGAGGAGCACGGCCAGCTGTGAGCCGTGCCGGAAACCCCCGGAGCACCGAGGCGCGGCGCGTCGTCGATGCGGTGTGGCGCATGGATGCCGCACGCATCGTCGGCGCGCTCGCCCGGTACACCGGGGATTTCGCTCTTGCGGAGGATGTCGCGCAAGAAGCCCTCGCCGAGGCCCTGGTGAGCTGGGAGACCGGCGGAGTGCCGCGGGATCCGGTCGCGTGGCTGCTCGCGGTGGGGCGAAGGCGGGCGATCGATGCGTTCCGCCGCAGGTCGGCGGGCGACCAACGGTACGCGCTGCTGGCCCGCGAGCTCGACGAGTCGACGCCTGGCGCAGACGTGCTGTTCGATCCGGATGCCATCGATGACGACACCCTCGCGCTGATCTTCACCGCGTGCCATCCGGTGCTCTCACGCGAAGCCCGGATCGCTCTCACTCTGCGGGTGGTGGGCGGTCTCACGACAGACGAGATCGCCGCGGCGTTCTTCATCCCCGGTCCGACGGTGCAGGCACGCATCACCCGCGCGAAGAAGACGCTCGGCGCGGCGCGCATCCCGTTCGAGGTGCCGGCGGCGGATGAGCGTCGGGAGCGGATGAGCTCCGTGCTGAGCGTGCTGTACCTGATCTTCACCGAGGGCTCGTCGGCGACGGGTGGGGATGACTGGATGCGCTTCGACCTCGCACACGAGGCCCTGCGGTTGGCCCGTGTGCTCTGCAGGCTCGCGCCGGAACCCGAGGTGTACGGGCTGCTCGCGCTCATGGAGCTGACCGCAGCGCGTTTCCCTGCCCGACTGGATGCCCAGGGACATCCCGTGCTGCTCGAGCAGCAGGACCGCAGGCGGTGGGACCGCACCGCGATCGTGCGCGGGCGGGCGGCGCTGGCACGGGCGGCGTCCGGCAGCGGGCTCGGGGCGTACGGGCTGCAGGCATCCATCGCCGAATGCCACGCGGTGGCGCCGTCGGTCGCCGAGACCGACTGGGAGCGGATCGTGCTGCTCTACGAGGCGCTGGGCAGGCTGGCGCCGTCTCCCGTTGTCGACCTCAACCTGGCCGTCGCCGTGGCCATGGCGCGGGGACCGGCCGCCGGACTCGTCATCGTCGACGAGATCGACGCCGGCGGCGGGCTGCAGGGCTCTCATCTCGTCCCCTCGGTGCGCGGCGAGCTGCTCGCACGCATGGGGCGCAGCGCCGAGGCGCGCAAGCACTACCTGCTGGCGGCCGACCTCTGCGCCAACTCGGCGGAGCGCGAGGTCTTGTTGACGAAGGCGGCCGCGCTGCATGTGACCAGCGACTGAGACGCGCGCTGGGGCTGAGACACGCGCCGAGGCTGAGACGTGCGGCAGGATGGCACCGTGCCGCACGAACCGACGGGGATCGAGCTCTCCCGCGACTACTACCGCGACGTGGTCGGGCCGCTGCTGACATCCACGTTTCCGGGCCTGCCGCATGCTGCCGGCCGCTTCGGCACGGGCAGCGACGTGCTCGGACTCGACGACGCGACCTCTCGCGACCATGACTGGGGTCTGCGTCTGACTCTGTTCGTTCCGGCCGGGTCGGTGGAGGCCGTGGATGCCGAACTCGGGCGCGCGCTTCCGGAATCGTTCAGCGGGCTACCGACCCGCTTCGCCTTCACCGGGCAGACCGAGCGCCGGCATCACGTCGACGTCGGGACGCTCGAGGACTTTCTGCACGATCGACTCGGCGTCGACCCGCGCGCAGGGATGACCACGGCGGACTGGCTGTCGCTGACGGGTCAGGCGGTGCTCGAGGTCACGGCCGGGCCTGTCTTCGCGGATCTCACTGGAGAAGTCACCACCGTGCGGCGGCTGCTGCAGTGGTACCCCGACGACGTGTGGCGCCTCGTGCTCGCGTGCGACTGGTCGCGACTCGAGCAGGAGCTGCCGTCGATGAGTCGAGCCGCGGAGGCCGGGGACGATCTCGGCTCGCGCGTCATCCTGGGTCGGCTCGTGAACATCGCCATGCATCTCGCATTCCTGCTCGAACGCAGGTGGCCGCCGTATGCCAAATGGTTCGGCACGCTCTTCTCGCGTCTTCCGTGCGCGCACGACGTCGGCGACGCGCTCACCGCCGCGCAGCTGGCGTTCGACTGGCGTCAGCGACAGGACGAGCTGTCGCGAGCACTGCAGCGTCTGCTCGCGGTGCAGAACGACCTCGGGCTCACGGATGTTCGCGATGCGACCGTCCCGTTCTGGGATCGCCCCTTCGTGCATCCCGATCCGCTCATCGTCAGGCAGTTGCTCGGCGGCATCGCGGACCCCGCACGCCGCGCCCTCCCGGTGGGCCTCGGCAGCGTGGAGCAGCGCACCGACAACGTGGCGCTGCTCACGGATGCCGCCGCACGGCACGCGCTGGTCGGCGTCCACCTCCCGAAAGGACCCCGCCCGTGAGCAGCGTCGTCAGTCTGATCCGGTCCGCCGAGCTGTACTCCGATGCTCCCTATGCGTATGCGGCGACGGCGCCAGCGGAGGCTCGGCTGATCTTCCTCGCCGGCTCATGCCCGCTCGATCCGGATGGCAAGACGGTCGCCGTCGGGGACTACACGGGGCAGACGCGACAGTGCATCGCGAACCTGGTCGTCGCGCTTCGCGACGCCGGGGCATCGCTGACCGATGTGATCAGCACTCGGGTACTCGTGGCATCCACACGTCAGGAGGACCTGGGTGCGGCCTGGGCCGTCGTGCACGAGACGTTCGGCGAGCACGACGTGCCGAGCACGCTGATGGGCGTCACCGTGCTCGGATACGACGATCAGCTCGTCGAGATCGAGGCCGTCGCGGCCGTGCGGTAGGAGGGACGCCACCTCGCGAACCCGAGACTTCTCGTACGTGACGAGACTTGCCGCATAGGCAGAAGTCTCGTCGTGTACGAGAAGTCTCAGTGGGATGCGGAGGCCAGCGGGGCCAGCAGCTCGGCGAGATGCTCTTCGCGGAGTCGAGCCCGCGCGTCGAGACCCGCCGCGACGGTGAGCACCGACGGCGAGACATCCGCCGCATCGGTCAGCGCGGAGGTCTGCGGCGCGCCGGCGCGCACCGAGAGCGGCAGCACCCCGGCCCAGACACCGTGGTCCTCACCGTCGTCGGCCGCCTCACCGGCCCCGGCGAACCGCACCTTGACGCTCACGGTGTCGAGCGGCAGCTGCAGGATCTGCGTCGCCGCGATCTCCTTCGCCGTCATCTCGCGCACCTCGGCGCGGCGCCCTGGCATGAGGTGATCAGCGATGCACCACAGCGCCTCGGCACGCTGCTCAGCAGGAACGACGGTCGCGGTGCCGAACACCATCGCGCTGCGGTAGTTCGCCGAGCTGTCGTTCGTCGAGCGCGCGTACACGAGCCCGTCGAGGTGCGTGATCGTCACGGCGACGGGCATCCCCTGTGTGCCGGCCTGGATGAACGCGCCACCGCCGGTCGACCCGTGCAGCAGCAGCCGCGGGCCGGCCCCGAGGTCGCCGACGGCATAGAGGTACGGGAGCACGACGGGCAAGCCATCCCGCACCATGCCGACGTGGGCGACGAGGCCCTCGGCGAGGATCTCGGCGAGCTGCTCAGGATCATGCGACTGGCGCTCGCGCTTGCGCCGCACGGTCATCGAGGGGACGGCGGATGTCGCACCGTTCGATTCGGTGGTGACGGGTGCAGAGGTGTCGGGTGTCGAGCTCATGTCATCACGCTAGAGTGCCGCTGGACCATTCACTGGTCCAGATCGGAGCAGGTTCGATGGACCAGTCAGGAAAGGTCGCGGCGGTGGCCGGCCGCATCCGCGACATGGTGCACTCCGGCACCCTGCACGCCGGGGATGCCCTTCCCTCGACCCGAACCCTCGCCACACAGCTCGGCGTGGCCCGCGGCACGGTCGTCGCCGCGTACGAGCAGCTCGACGGCGAGGGATACATCCGCACGCGTCAGGGTGCGGCCGCCCGCGTGGTGTCCGACGTGCCGGTGGGCGTCGCACCTCAGACACCGACCACGCCGGTCGGCGACCATGCACCTGTCAGACCGATCATCGACCTACGCCCGGGCATCCCCGCCGTGACCGCGTTCCCTGCTCGCGAATGGCGAGCCGCATGGCGTGCGGCTGCCGAACTCCCGCTCACGAACGCCCTCAGCGATGCGCTTGGCAGCCCCGCCCTGCGAGAGCAGATCGCGACGCTCGGCCTGTCTCGCGGGTTCGTCCCCGACCCGTCGCGGGTGATCGTCTCCGCGGGCACCTCCGAGGCTTTGTCGCTGATCACGGACGCGTTCCGTTCTCTGCGCGGCCGTGACCCGCTCTTCATGAGCGAGGACCCCGGTTACCGGTCCGGCAGGCGGGCCATCCTCGGCTCCGGCGGCCACGTGATCGGCATCCCGGTCACCGACGACGGCCTCGACCTCGCGGCCCTCGAGTCGGCAGCTCACCGGTTCGGCACGCCGGATGCCG
>JBQCJQ010000033.1:0-3455 GCA_051952615.1 Humibacter sp. | reverse complement strand
CTATTACCGCGCTGAAACAGCGCTGATCTCCGCGGCGAAAGCAGCACCGATCGCCGCGCCCGAAACAGCAATGATCGCGCTCTCGCGCCGAGAACAGCAGAACTCCAGCTGTCTTCAGCGACGTCTGCTGTTCTCGCGACGGGGTAGCCGGCGCGAACGACGGCAGGTGGGTGGCGTAGGCGGGGGTGGGATGTCAGGCGCGGGCGGCCGCTGCGGCTCGGGCGGCGGCGGGGAGGGCATCCAGCACGCGGTTCACCGCGGTGTCGTCGTGCGCCGCGGTGACGAACCACGCCTCGAAGACGCTCGGCGGTAGCGAGACCCCGGCGTCGAGCATGGCATGGAAGAAGGGGCCGTAGCGGAAGGCATCCTGTGCCTGCACTCCTGCGTAGTCGACGGCCGGGGTGTCACGGAACTGGATGCTGAACAGGTTGCCGGCTCGCGAGATGACGTGCGGCACTCCGGATGACGAGAGTGCGTCATCCACCGCCGTCGAGATGGTCTCGGCGATGCTGTCGAGGCGGGAGTAGACATCCGCATCCGCAAGCCGCAGCGTGGCCAGGCCCGCTGCGACCGCGACCGGATTCCCGGACAGGGTGCCGGCCTGATAGACCGGCCCGACGGGAGCGAGGCGCTCCATGATCTCGCGGCGTCCGCCGAGGGCGGCGAGGGGCATGCCGCCGCCGATGACCTTGCCGAACGTGACGAGGTCGGGCACGTAAGTGGGCGAGACGAGGTGGCGCGTGCCGTCGTCCTCCTCGCGGATGGTGAAGGCCGACTCGCCCCACCATCCGGCAGGGCCGACGCGGAACCCGGTGAGCACCTCATCGAGAATGAGCAGCGCACCGTTGTCGTGCGCCAGGTCGGCGAGGAACGCGTTGAAGCCGGGCGCGGGCGGCACGACGCCCATGTTCGCGGGGGCCGCCTCGGTGATGATCGCGGCGATGCGGTCGCCGAGTTCGGCGAACACCGTGCGCACCGCGTCGCGATCGTTGTAAGGGATGACCACCGTCTGCGCCGCGATCGGCGCGGGCACACCCGCCGAGGCCGGCAACGCTAGGGTCGCCAGGCCGCTGCCGGCGTCCGCGAGCAGGCCGTCCGAGTGCCCGTGGTACAGGCCGGAGAACTTCACGACGAGGTCGCGTCCGGTGAACCCACGCGCGAGTCGGATCGCCGTCATCGTCGCCTCGGTGCCGGTGGAGACCAGGCGGAGCTCGTCGATGAGCCGCGTCGTCACGATCGACTTTCCGCTCAGCAGATGCGAGCCCGGTGTCACCGTGAGCCGGTCGACGACGAGTTCCGCGAGTTCCGTCTCGGCCGGGGTCGACGCGCCGAAGCTCAATCCCCGCGCCGCGGCGTCTTGCACCGCTGCCACGACCTCCGGATGTGCGTGCCCGAGGATCGCGGGCCCCCACGAGGCGACCAGGTCGACGTAGTCGCGACCCTCGACATCCGTCACGTACGGCCCTTGCGCCGCGACCAGGAACCGCGGCGTGCCGCCCACCGAGCGGAACGCGCGCACCGGCGAGTTCACCCCGCCCGGGATGACCCGCCTGGCCTGCTCGAACGCGGCGTCATTCGACGTCGCTGCGTCGTTCGTCCGGCCCCCGGTCACTTCAGCCACCCCGCGACCTCGACCGCCCAGTAGGTGAGCACCGCGTCGGCACCGGCGCGACGGATGCTCGTGAGCGTCTCGAGGATCGCTCGATCACGATCGATCCATCCGTTCGCCGCTGCGGCCTCGACCATCGAGTACTCACCGCTCACTTGATATGCCCAGACCGGAATATCACTGATCGCGGCGACGTCCGCCAGCACGTCGAGGTACGACATCGCGGGCTTGACCATCAGGATGTCGGCGCCTTCGTCGAGATCGAGTCGCGCCTCTCGCAGGCCTTCTCGCCGGTTGGCCGGGTCTTGTTGATAGCTGCGCCGGTCTCCCTGCAGCTGCGAGTCGACGGCCTCGCGGAAGGGACCGTAGAAGCCTGACGCATACTTCGCGGCGTATGCAAGCACGGCCGTCTCGCTGAATCCCTCGGAGTCGAGCACGTCGCGCACGGCCGCGACCTGGCCGTCCATCATGCCGCTGAGGCCGAGGAGCTGCGATCCGGACGACGCCTGCGCGATCGCCATGTCGCGGTAGCGCTCCAGAGTGGCGTCGTTGTCGACGCGGCCGGAGGCATCGAGCACCCCGCAGTGCCCGTGGTCGGTGAACTCGTCGAGGCAGAGATCGGTCTGCACCACGAGGGCGTCGCCGACCTCGGCCGCCAGCGCTCGGGTGGCCACGTTCAGGATGCCGTCGGGGTCGGTCGCGCCGCTTCCGACGGCGTCTCGCACCTCGGGCACGCCGAACAGCATCAACCCGCCGATACCGGCCTCCGCCGCCTCGTTCGCGGCCGCCTTGAGGCTGTCGATCGTGTGTTGAACGACTCCGGGCATCGACGCGATGGGCTGCGGTTCACGGATGCCCTCACGCACGAACACCGGGAGGATGAGCTCGGCGAGGTGCAGTCGCGTCTCGGCGGTGAGCCGGCGCATGGCCGGGGTGGCGCGGAGTCGGCGAGGGCGAACAGTCGGATGCAGCACGTCGTTCACCAGACAAGACTAGGTGACATGCCCAAAGTGCCCCCGTCCCTCCCGCTTCTCGGAAAGACCGCTCTCGTCACCGGCGTCTCACGTCGGCGCGGCATCGGCTTCGCCGTCGCCGGCAAGTTCGCCTCGCTCGGCGCCAGCGTGTTCATCCACCACTACAGGCCGCACGACGTCGGCCAGCCGTGGGGCGGCGACGATCTGGATGCCGTACGCGACGGCATCCGCTCGGCGCTCGTGCCCGACGCCGTGGTGGGCGACCTCGGCGCGGACCTTCAGCAGGACGACTCGATCGGCGCCCTGCTCGACGCGGCTTACGCACTGACCGGAAGCCTCGACATCCTCGTCTGCAACCACGCGAAGAGCGGTGACGACGGCGGCATTCTCGACATGACGCCCGAGCGCCTCGACGCGTTCTGGAGCACCAACACCCGGTCGACGCTGCTGCTCACGGCCGAGTACGCCCGCCGCGTGTCCGGCTTCGAGGGCGGCGAGGCACGCAAGCCGGGCGAGCGGGTCGAGCGCGAGTCGTTCCCCGCACCGGTAGGACGCGTGTTCTGGATGACGTCAGGACAGATCCATGGCGCGATGCGCGGCGAGGTCGCCTACGCGACGAGCAAGGCCGCACTGGCGGGCGTCACCGCGACGGTCGCCGCCGAGCTGCTGGAGTCTGGCATCGTGCTGAACACGATCAACCCCGGCCCGGTGAACACCGGATACCTCGACCCCGACTCCACCGACCGACCGCTGGAGGAGCTGCAGGCGCTCGTCGCGGGCACCCCGTTCGGACGCTACGGGCGACCGGATGACCCCGCCGAGCTCATCGCGTGGCTGTCGACGGATGCCGGAGCCTGGGTCGTCGGCCAGGT
>JBQCJQ010000032.1:0-12672 GCA_051952615.1 Humibacter sp. | reverse complement strand
GGTTCGCCTCGTGCGCCCGTCGGGCTGGGTCGCACTGTGCGCCGTCGCCCTGGTGCTGGTCGCATTCATCGTCTGGTGCTTCGCGGGAACGGTCACGACCACCGTCGCCGCTCCCGGGGTGCTGGCTACGAAGTACGGGACCGTGAACAGCCTTTCTCCCAAAGCCGGGCACGTCGCGAAGATCTTCGTGGAGCAGGGCGACGACGTCGCCGCGGGAGCGCCGCTCGCGACGGTCGAGACCGCATCGGGACCGTCGACGGTGCTCGCCGGGGAGAGCGGGCAGGTGGTCGAGGTGCTGGCATACCCCTCCGACCCGGTCGATGCGGGGTCCACGATCGTCACGATCCAGCCGTCGGGCGACGAGCTGCGCACGTACGCCTATGTTCCCGTCGCCGAGAGTCAGCCCGTCAAGCCGGGCATGAAGGTGCAGCTCTCCGTGACCACGGTCTCGCCGCAGGAGTATGGGCTGCTGCTCGGCACCGTCGTGAAAGTGGGCAGCCATCCGGCGACGCGAGCCGGGGTCGGCGCGCTGCTGAACAACGACGACATCACGAACATCGTCGTCGGCAGCGTGCCCGTCTTCCAGGTCGAGGTGGCACTGAAGCGCGCCGACACGCCGACCGGCTTCGCCTGGACATCCGGCGACGGGCCGCCCGAGCCGATCTCGGCCG
Organism: Humibacter sp.; assembly: GCA_051952615.1. Lineage (GTDB taxonomy): Bacteria > Actinomycetota > Actinomycetes > Actinomycetales > Microbacteriaceae > Humibacter. Next base: position 12,001 of record JBQCJQ010000032.1, on the reverse strand, counting down.
GCACCCTGGTCAACGCCACCGTCATCACCGCGGTGCAGGCACCCATTACTCTGTTGCTCCCTTCAGGTCGGAGCTCGGGATGACCGGCGTCACGACCACGCGCGCCAGTCGGCGGGAACGCGTTCCCACGGTCATCCAGATGGAGTCGTCGGAGTGCGGCGCGGCGTCGCTGCGCATGATCCTCGCCCACTACGGCCGGTGGGTGCCGCTCGACGAGCTCCGGCTGGCGAGCGGGGTGTCACGGGACGGCGTGAAGGCCGGCACGATCATCAAGACCGCTCGCAGGTACGGGATGACCGCGAAGGGCTACCGCGAAGAGCCGCAGGATGTCCGGGCCGGAGCCCTCCCGGCGATCCTGCACTGGGACTTCGATCACTTCCTCGTCGTCGAGGGGTACGCGCAGGGGCGCTGGTTCCTCAAGGATCCGGCCGTCGGATCGCGCACCGTGACCGACGAGGAATTCGACACGTCGTTCACCGGCATCGTGCTGAGGTTCGAACCGGGCGAGGGATTCGAGAAGGGCGGTGCGCGACCGCGAGCGCTCGCAGGGCTGGTCGAACGCCTCGGGCACTCGGTCGCGGGGCTGGCGTATGTGGTGCTCGCCGGCCTCGCTTTGGTCATCCCCGGCCTCGCGACCGCGGTGCTGACGAAGGCGTTCGTCGATCAGGTGCTCGTGGCGGAGACGCCAGGGGCGATCTGGCCGATCCTCGGGCTGCTTCTCGGGGCTGCGGCGACGATCGGCGTGCTCACCGCGCTGCGGGCAAGGTATCTGATGCTGCTCGAGACGAAGCTGTCGCTGCACAGCTCAGGCACGTTCCTCTGGCACGTTCTTCGGCTTCCGATCCCGTTCTTCGCTCAGCGATCGCCGGGGGAGCTGGCGGGGCGCGTTCCACGCAACGACAGGGTCGCCGTGCTGTTGGCCGGCGACGTGGCGACCGCCGTCATCGACTCGGTGGTGGTGGTCTTCTACTTCGTCGTGATGCTCGACTACAGCCCGGTGCTCGCACTCGTCGGCGTTGCCGGCGTCGTGGTCGATGTCGTCGTGCTCCGCGCGGTGGCTCGACGGCGACGCGACGAGGTGCTCCGGCTGCTGCAGGACAGCGGGCGCCTCCTCGGCAGCGCGATGAACGGCATCAAGACGATCGAGTCGATCAAGGCAGCGGGCCGCGAACCGGAGCTGTTCACCAGGATCGCCGGGCTTCACGCCCGCACCGTCTCGGGGGCGCAGCGGCTCGGTCGGGCATCCCTTCCCCTCATCGTGATTCCGCCGCTCGTCGCGGCACTCACGACGGCCGCGATCCTCGGATGGGGCGGCCTCGAGGTGATCAGCGGTGCCATCAGCATCGGTGCCCTCATCGCGTTCCATACACTCATGGGCAACGCGACGGCGACGATCGGCCGATTCGTGCAGCTCGGCGGGGCGTTGCAGGAGATCGGCGGCGATCTCGAACGGCTCGACGATGTGCTCGCCAACCCCGTCGTCGACCTCGACGGGCCCGTCTCGCTCGCATCCGTCGCGCGCCGTCCGAGCTCGATCGAGCTGCGCGACGTCACGTTCGGTTACAGCGTGCTCGACGCCCCGCTTCTCGACTCGGTGAGCATCACGGTGCGCCCCGGCAGCCGGGTCGCGCTCGTCGGCGGGTCTGGCAGTGGCAAGTCGACGATCAGCCGGCTGGTGGCGGGACTGTACGAGCCGTGGAGCGGTGAGATCCTCTTCGACGGTCGGCCTCGGGATGACTGGCCACGAGACCTCATCACGTCGTCGGTCGCCCTCGTCGATCAGGAGGTTCGTCTGTTCAGCGGCTCGGTGCGCGACAACCTGACGATGTGGGATTCGACGGTGCCGACCGCACGTGTCGTTCAGGCTGCGCACGACGCGTCGATCCACGACCAGATCGCGCGCCGACCTGACGGTTATCTCTCCGGCGTGCGCGAGGGCGGCGCGAACTTCAGCGGCGGCGAGGCGCAGCGGCTGGAGATCGCGCGTGCGCTGGTCGGCGACCCGCGCATCCTCATCCTCGACGAAGCGACCAGCGCTCTCGACCCGAGCACGGAGGAGCTCATCGACCGCAACCTACGACGACGAGGATGCACGACCCTCATCGTCGCGCATCGGCTCAGCACCATCCGCGACTGCGACGAGATCATCGTGCTCGAGCGCGGACGCATCGTGGAACGCGGCACCCACGACGCGATGATCCGCAACGGCGGCGCGTACAGCCGGCTGTTCTCCGCCGAGGGGAGCGCGGCATGACCGACGACGCGATGGCGCGTGCCGGCGCCCACCGGAACGCTCGGGCGAGCGCGATGGCCGATGCACTGAACGGCCTGCGTTCGCTCGTCGACCCGCACCATGCCTCGCCCGCCGCGGCAGCGAGCACGGCCTCCGTCGACGTTGCGTTCGCGGTCGTCGCCAGGTCACTCGGAATCGCTCTCGCGCCACCGCCGCCGGGGGAAGGCGCCGACGGCCGGGTCGCACTTCTGGCACGAGTCGCCCGCGTGCGCACCAGAGCGGTGCGCCTGACCGACGACTGGTGGCGGCATCCCGCCGGCCCGATGCTCGCGTGGCGTGCAGACGACGGCCTCCCGGTCGCCATCGTTTCCAGGGGCGCCACCCGGTACGACCTCGTCGACCCGGTGACCGGCACCCGCAGCCGTGTCGACGAGCGACTGGCCACCGCCATCCGGCCGGACGCCGTGGTCGTCTACCGTCCGCTGCCGGAGGGGCGGCTCTGCATTCCGGCCCTTCTTCGCGCCGCGCTCACGCCGACGCGCGCCGACGCCGTGCGCCTGCTCGCCTTCGCGCTCGCGTCAGCGCTGCTCGCCCTGACGGTTCCGGTCGTCACGGGGATGATCATGGGCACGGTCATCCCTGCCGCCGATCCCTCCCGGCTCCTGCAGCTCGCGCTCGCCCTCGTCGTTGCTGCATGCGCGGAGGCGCTGCTGCAGCTCGCAACGGCGATCGCCGTTCTGCGCATGCAGGGCAGCGTGAGCGCCTTCCTCGTGCCGGCCGTCTGGAGCCGGCTGCTCTCGCTTCCCGCTGCCTTCTTCCGCCGCTACACGGCGGGTGACCTCGCCGTGCGCATGCAGTCGGTCGAAGCCATGGTGCGGCTCGTCGGGAGCGGTGCCGTCGTCGCCCTCCTCGGCGTGGCGACCTCGATCGTCAGCCTCGCCCTGATCTGGATCTACAGCTTGGCGTTCGGTGTGATCGCGACTGTGCTCCTCACTGCGCTCGCCGTGATCGTCGTGCTGTCGAGCAGGGCGCAGCTACGGCGAGCTCGCACCGTCGAACAGACGGCGGGGCAGCTGAGCGGCATCGCATTCGAGCTGGTCTCCGGCATCGCCAAGCTGCGGGTCGCCGGGGCGCACGAGAAGGCGTTCCAGCGCTGGGCCGAGCGATTCAGCACCCGGCGCGCGGCCCAGAACGACGTGCGCCGGGCGCAGAACGTGGTGACCGTGGCCATCGCGGTGTTCCCGGTCGCAGCCGCGATCGTGCTCTTCGCCGCCGCGGGCCTGATCCAGCCGCCGATCGCAGGAGTCGGCGAGTTCCTCGCGATCAGCGCCGCATTCGGGCAGGTCGTCGGAGCCGTCGCCTCGATCACCGCCGTCACGACCCAGCTGCTGCAGGCGGCGCCGGGGATGAACCGCATCCTCCCCGTGATCGAGGAACTGCCGGAGGATGACGCCACCAAGGCCGACCCCGGCGTGCTGAGTGGCGCCATCGAGTTCAGTCGCGTCAGCTTCCGGTACGAGAAGGACGGCCCGCTCGTTCTGGATGACGTGTCCTTGAGCATCCGGCCCGGGGGTTCGGTCGCGCTCGTCGGGCCGTCCGGCTCCGGAAAGTCCACCCTGGCCCGTCTGCTGCTCGGGTTCGAGGTGCCGGAGGAGGGCGGCGTCTATCTCGACGACCAAGACCTCACCGGCCTCGATCTCCGTGCCGTTCGACGACAGCTCGGCGTCGTGCTGCAGACGGTCGAGCCGCTGCCGGGGTCGATCCTGACGAACATCCTCGGTGACGCTCTCGACCTCACGATCGAGGATGCCTGGCGTGCTGCCGAACAGGTCGGGCTCGCCGGCGACATCCGCGCCATGCCCATGGGCATGCACACCACTATCGGCGAGGGCGGCTCGACTTTGTCGGGGGGCCAGCGGCAGCGTCTGATGATCGCGAGAGCGCTCGCGCCGAGCCCTCGCATCCTGCTGCTCGACGAGGCGACGAGCGCCCTGGACAACGTCACGCAGGCGGTCGTCACGCAAAGCCTCGCGTCGCTGGCCGTCACCCGGGTCGTGGTCGCCCACCGGCTGAGCACCGTGATGGGCGCCGACCGCATCCACTACCTCGAGCGCGGACGCATCGTCGAGTCCGGAACCTTCGAGGAGCTGATGGCCATGGAGGGGGCCTTCGCCGCGCAGGCCAGGCGGCAGCTGGCGTGAGCCGGACACGACTCCGGTACCGGCCACAGGCGACCCAGGTCTATGGGGCTGGGGTGGTGCCCGAACACACGATGGGAGAAGTGACGGACGCGCGCTCGACGCGACGGTGCGTCATCCATCAACCCGAACGAGATCAAGGCAGGAGACATGAACACATTCCGCACGGCGCTGGGAGGTGCGCTGATCGCAGGCGTGCTCGTCATCCAGGCCGCCACGTTGCCCTCGGCGGCGTTCGCAGACTCGCCCCCGAGCGACACGCCCGTCGCCACATCATCCGCGACCGGCGCACCGACGTCCGGTCAGCCGACGGATGCCGGCACGGCAGCCCCCACGGACGCGGCCACACCTACCGACGCGGCCACTCCCTCGGACAGCGCGACGCCCACCGACACGGCCACACCAACGGACACGGCCACACCGACCGGCACGCCCACCCCCACGGACGCGGCCACGCCGACGCCGACCGACACCGCGACCCCGACCGCTCCGGCCACCAACCCGGCAACCGAGGCGGCCGCCGCGCAGAAGGCTGCTCCCCTCGAGGCGGGGGCCTACATCGGACGGATGACCGCGCTGGTCAACCTGTACCACGTGAACCTCGCTGACGGACACCGGATCGGCGCGAGCAGGGGCGACGTGACACTCCTGCAGCCGAACATCGGAGTGCAGGAATACGACTACTCGGCGTGGCGCATCGACGGCACCTACGGCAGCAGCGACGCGAGCGGGCTGGACGCCACCATGGCGTACCGCATCACCACGCTCGGCGCCGCAACGCCCTACTGGGTCTCGATGCACATGTACGAGTCCAGCGGTCTGCAATGGGCCGAGTGCACCATCTACAACGGCGATCCCGGTGCAGGCGGCACTCCGGCGAGCGGTACGGCATACAAGTGCGATATCAGCTACCCTGAGCCGCTGACAAACGGTCACGTGCGTTTCTCGATAAGCCTCGATCGCGCGGCAGAGGCATCGGGAAGGATCAAGGCGACGGGACCGGTCTCGCTCACCGGAGGCCAGTACACGTTCAACCTCCTGCCGTGGCACGTCGCAGGCTCGCCCACGGTCGCCGCGAACGACTCGACCGACTTCGACGTGGTCATGAACCACAACGACAACCCGCCGGAGAAGAACCTCGCCAAGGGTGTGTTCATCTATCGCATCGCGGATGGCGGAAAGGAGTCGAACCTCTGGGTGGTCGGCTGGTCGCAGAACGGAACCAGCGGCGTCAACCGTGGCGAAGCCGGCTGCTTCATCACGGACGAGAACCCCGCATACAGCACCAAGACGTGGCAGACCCTGCATCGCGTCGACGTCTCCCCGTACTTCTGCACGATCACCCTCACGGGCCCGGTGAACGGTGACCGCGACCACTACAGCGCGACCTTCACCGTCGCCAAGCACACCATGAAGGTGGTCAGCAATCGCGGTGACCAGAACAACCTGGTCGCGCAGTTCTGCAGCACGAACACGAACAATTGCGGCCTCGCCCTCGCCACCGTGTCGAAGACGCTGGGCAACCAGCGCGATGTGATCCTGCCCGGCACCAACAAGTACGGCAACCCGTACGACAAGGACCTGGTCGTGACCATCACGAGCTCGGGCACCCAGTCGTCGACGATGGGCGGCGGCCTGGAGATCTCGCTCTCCTCGGAGCAGGCGTTCACTCCGATCGGTCTGAAGTTCTCCGAGACGATCAAGACGAGCTTCAACTACTCGGCGACGACGTCGACGACCACCTCGGCGCAGTTCCCGGTCACGATCCCGCCACACAAGATCGGCTGGCTGGTCGGTCAGCCTCCGCTCATCCACACCGAGGGAACCATCATCATTCGTGACGGGGACACCTGGTACGAGCTCACGAATGTCACGGCCGACTTCGCCGACAAGGGCGGAGCGTGGTTGGTGGTCCCGAAGTTCGAGGACCTCGTCGGCAATGGGAGCACCCAGGGCGTGACGCTGGTGGGCGCGTCCGACCCGGCGCCCGCAACGGCCGTGTCGGCAACCCCGGCCGCCGACCCGACGACGACCGACCCGACGGCGCTCGCCGACACCGGATCGAATGTCGACGGTGTCGAGATCTGGGCGGTGGTCGCCGCCACGGTCCTGGCAGGCGGAGCGCTACTGCTCCTGCTGCTCCGCCGCCGACGCCGCGAGAACTGACAGGTCCACCGCTGAGGGCGCCGGGTGACTCCGGCGCCCTCAGCGTGCGAGACGGATCCGGCAGCACGCGAACGCATCCGAGTTCGTTTAAGTTACTATCTGCGTATGGATGCAGATAAGCCGATATGCGGACGTGAGGTGGACAGCCAGTTCGTCGAGCTGGCGGTCGAGGTGTTCTCGATGCTCGCCGACGCAACACGCGTGCGGATCATCCTGGCGCTGCGAGACAACGAGGAACTCTCGGTGAACCATCTCGCGGACATCCTGGACAAGCCGCCGTCGGCGGTGTCGCAGCACCTGGCGAAGCTGAGGTTGGCGCGGATCGTCGCCACGCGGCAGGACGGGCAGCGAGTGTTCTACCGACTCGAGAACGAGCACGCCAAGCAGCTCGTGACCGACGCCATCTTCCAGGCGGAGCACTCGCTCGGCGGTGATCCCCGTCACCACCACGCGCAGTCGGGCGAGACGGCATGACGCACACCCACACCGGCGAGGAGCACGGCCACGAGCACCGGCATCCACATGACCGCGAGCACGAGCACTCGCATGACCACGACCACGGCCACTCCCACCCCCACGGCGGCGTGAAGGGGTTCCTCTACGACCTGTTCGTGCCGCACACCCACGATGCAGCCGATGCCGTCGACGACGCACTCGAAGCCAGCAATGCGGGCGTGACCGCGGTGAAGGTGTCGATGTTCATCCTGCTGGGCACCACGATCCTGCAGTTCGGGTTCGTGCTCTTCACGGGATCCGTCGCGCTGCTGGCCGACTCGATCCACAACTTCGCGGATGCCCTCACCGCCGTTCCGCTGCGGATCGCGTTCGTGCTCGGTCGCCGCGCCGCAACGCGTCGTTACACCTACGGATACGGCCGTGCCGAAGATCTCGCCGGCCTGTTCATCATCTTCGTCGTCGCCCTGTCAGCCGTGATAGCCGGGTGGGAAGCCATCGACCGGTTCATCCATCCGCGCCCGGTGGAGAACGCAGGATGGCTGATCGCTGCCGGACTGATCGGGTTCGCCGGCAACGAGCTGGTCGCCATCTACCGCATCCGAGTCGGGCGCAAGATCGGCTCGGCCGCGCTCGTCGCGGACGGCGTGCACGCCCGGCTCGACGGCATCACGTCGCTCTCCGTCGTGCTCGGAGCGATCGGCGTGCTGCTCGGCTTCCCGCTGGCGGACCCGATCATCGGCCTGCTGATCGCCATCTCGATCCTTGTGCTGCTCTGGGGCACCGTGAAGGCGGTCGGGGCGCGTCTGATGGATGCCGTCGACCCACACCTGCTCGAGCGGGCGGAACACTCGCTGGAGCACAGTAGCGGCGTCACCGGCGTGCACGCCGTGCGGTTACGCTGGATCGGCCACCGCCTGGCCGGCTCCGCGGTGATCACCACCGACGCAACCGACCTGCACGACGCCAGCCACATCGCGCAGGATGCCGCAGCGCACGTTCGCGCCGAACTGCGCAACCTCGACGACTTCCTCGTCACCCCCACCCCGACCGGGCGCTGATCACGACCCGCAGCAGACGGCAAGGAGCACCGAGACGGATGACGATGACGACGCGATGGAGTCAGCGACGTCGGCTGTCGATCGTGCTCGCCCTGAACGCCGCCCTGATCCTCGGGTTGGTCATCGTCGGCATCCTCGCGAACTCCGTGAGCGTGCTCGCGGCGGCCGGCGACACCGTCGCTGACTGCCTCGGCCTGGTCCTCGGGCTGATCGCGGTGGCGTTGCGGGACCGCGATCCGGATCATCCACACGCGAATCGTCCCATCGCCGTTGCGGCGCTGATCAACTCCCTGCTGCTTCTTGCGGTCACGGCGTCCGTGGTGGTCGAGGCCGTGGCGCGCCTGGTCGAGGGCTCCCCGCCGGTCGACGGGCTGCCCGTGGTGATCGTCGCCGTGATCACCATCGTCGTCATGCTCGCCGGTGCATGGGTGCTCGGTGCCTCGGCGGCGACCGAGGATCTGCACATGCGCTCCGTTCTGCTGGACGCACTGGCCGACGCCGCCGCTGCGGCCGGCGTCGCGGTCGCCGGGGCGATCATCCTCGTCACCGGCGGGCTGTACTGGCTCGATCCCGTGCTCGCGCTGGTCATCTCCGCTGTCATCGCGGTCGCCGCGGTGCGACTCTTGATCAAGGCCATCGCCGCGCTTCGCGGAGAAGACGTCGACTTCGACGACGACTAGACGTTCGGCCCTGTCACCATGGAGGGAGGCTCCGACGCCATGACCGAGAACACCAGCACCGTTGTGCTCCGCATCGGATGGATCTGCCTGGCGATCGTCAGCGTGGGCATCTTCGCCTTCGGCATCATCGTGATCGCCTTGCCGATGGGAGCCGACCGCCTCCTCTACGCCGCCGACGGACTCGCCTCGATCGGTCTCGGACTGTTCGGCGGGCTGCTCACCCTCATCCCGTACCGCCGCAGGGAGACCTGGGCATGGTGGGCGCTCTGGTTCTACCCCGCCTTCTGGACGGCGCACCTGGTCTTCGGCCTGCCGCCAGGCACCGACCACGTACACCAGTACCTGTTCATCGCCCTATCCCTGATCGGGCTTCTGCTCCCGGTCACGGCCTTCTTCGGCTCCGCCGGCAAGCCCAAGGGTTGATCTGGGCTCAGCCTGTCAGACGCTGTCGGGGTCGAGGTTCAGCGTCGTGCCCTCGTAGAGGTATTGCTGGTCGCCGAACACCTGCAGGTTCGAGTTGAGCCAGATCAGGTCTTCGACCGAGATGCCGAAGCGGTCTGCGACGACCGACGTGATGTCGCCGGGCGCGATGAGGTAGCTCTTCGGAGCGCCGCTGCCCGTGGTGGCGGTGACCTTGCCCGCCGCATACGTTCGGGCGCCGCCATCCACCGGATGCACGTTGGACTGCCGCACCGGAATGTTCCAGTTCACGGTGTCGACGGCGAGCACCTTGTTCGGGCCGAGCTCGACCGGGAGGCCGTCGTCGGTCGGCGCCGAGGAGTAGGTCACGAGAGTGGTGAGGTACGACGGCTGGTCCTCCGAGCCGAGCGACACCGACGACGGAGGCGCGGCCGAGGTCGTCGGGCCGCCGAGCTGGTGGTCGCCGACCCCGTGCCAGGTGAGCCCGTCGCCGACCTGCGGCGGGATGTCGATCAGCGTGACCGAGACCGGGATCGGCACCGTCGACGTGAAGCCCGAGTACTGCGCCGAGTAGGTGTTGTCTCCGTTCGCGACCACCCGGTAGTGGTAGTGGATGCTCCCCTTCGGGGAGGCGACGTCGCCCTCCGCCACGACCGTTCCCGCCGGAACCGGTGTCAGCGTGGGGCTCGGCATCGGCGTCGCCGCGGGCTCCGCGGTGGCGAGGTGCGAGATCGCCGGGTTCGGAGTCTCCGTCGGTGTCGGCGTCGGCGTGGGGGTCTTCGTTCGGGCCGGATGGCTGTGCGTCGCATGCGCCGAGGCGTTCTCTGCGGCCGGGCTGCACCCGGCGAGCGCAAGCGTGACTGCGACCGCCGCCCCGATCAGAACGAGACCGCGCCGCTTCGCCTGCCCGGTCCGCGCCGATGCGCCGGCCTGGACCTTTCTGCTACTTCGCACAGCGGAAGCTTAGCCACGACGCGCGGCCTCTCTAGACGCGCGTCCACTTCGCTGGGCGGACTTGTGCACAAAGATGCACCGTCAGAGTTGCTGCTGGACCTGCCACTCGTGCACGCCGGTCATCTCCTCGCCGTAGGGAGCGGACGGACCGAGCCTCGAGTCGTCCGTCGCGGCACGGTCGCGCAGTGCCGCGACGTACGTGCGGTCCTTTTCGATCCGCGCACGCAGCTGATCGGCGTCACCGACCGACCCATGACCGGGGATGACCGTCTCGACATCATCCGCCGCGCCGTCGAACAACCGCAGAGCCGCCAGGTAGTCGTCGATCGGGTCGGGGGAGCGCGGGTTGAGCATGGGGATCAGGATGTCGGACAGCATGTCGCCCGCGACGAGCACCCGGCTCTCCTCGACCACCAGCGCCGCGTGGCCCGGTGCGTGGGCCCGGTGCTCGATGATGCGGATGCGGGGCCCGTCCCATGGGATCTCCACCGCTCCGGCGGGAAGCCCGTCGATGAGACCGAACCCGTCGAGAGGCACGTGGTCGACGAGGTCCTGCGGCATCATGCCAGTGACCGCTGCCTCCCAGCCCGGCGTCGACATCCGTGCCTGGATCATCGCTGCGCCGGCGGCGGTGCCGTACCGCTGCGGCGAGCCCAGCTCAGGATGCCAGAGCAGGTGGTCCCAGTGCGGATGCGTCGAGAAGCCCATCACGACCCGTCGTCCTGACTCGGCCAGATCGTTCGCGAGGCAGGCGAGCTCGTCGTCCCGGAGACCGGGGTCGATCACCAGCACGCCGTCCGTCCCGTCGACGACCACCGCGTTGCTCTGCATGAACTCGCTCTGGTGCACCAGCACACCCTCTGCGACGTGGCTCAGCATGGCGTCCCCTCCCGCTTCGGCGGTCCGACCGCGCGCGGCGTGGTGCTGAGCCGTCGCGCATCCCGCGACTCAACGCTAGCCGTTCGCCTGCGACATGGGCAGGGGCATCAGAGGGCCGTCACCGCGACGACCACGAGCACGAACGCCGCGACGATGATCACCACGCGCAGGTAGTGCAGACGGTCCCAGCGCTGCTGCTGTTCGCGCCAGTCATCCGGGTGCTCGTCGGCCGTCCAGGTCTTCGAGCGGTTGTTGATCGGCACGAGAACGGCAATCGACAGGACGACGCTGAGCGCCAACAGGATGGCCGCGACGAGCGCTGCGCTCCCCGCCGGTGTTCCCCACGCCACGACCGCGAGCACCACGACCAGGATGAGCGAGCCGAAGTACCAGAACGGCATCACCCGGCCCATCATGCGGCCGCCGTATGCGCGCGCCTCGAGGGACGGCCCGAAAGCCAGGCTGCCCAGGATCGGGTTGAGCACGAACGCGACGGCGAACTCCACGCCGACCATGACTCCGACGACGGTTGCCGTGACGACGGCGAGAAGCGCTTCCATAATGATCTCCGAATCTAGCGTCGCTAGAATTTCTAGCAGTGCTAATGTAGAGCGCAGATCCCGTAAGCACAAGGGCCGCGTCAGACGCGATGCGTTCGCCACAACCGTTCGACACAAGAGGAGCAGTGATGACCGAGCCGACCGCACGCCGACAACGCAGCGAGGAGCGGAGGCGGCGCATCCTCGACGAAGCGCGTGCCCGTGCCGATGAGGATGGCTGGGCCGCCGTCACCACCCGGCGTCTCGCCGATGCGATCGGCTACACCCAGCCGGTGCTCTACGGGCACTTTCCGGGAGGCAAGGCGGAGATCATCCGGTCCGTCGCCTTCGAGGGGTTCGCCGAGCTGACCGAGCTGTGCCGCTCCGCCAACGACGGCAAGTCGGGCAGGCAGGCGGT
>JBQCJQ010000031.1:0-5251 GCA_051952615.1 Humibacter sp. | reverse complement strand
CCGTCGCAGCGGTAAGCCTGGTCGGTTGGGTGTACGAGTACTACCGAGGCTTCTTCGCTCGTTGATTCGGCGCTGACGGCCGTAACGAAGGGATCCCGTGAGGGGTCCCTTCGTCGTTTCACGAGCGGCTAACGTCGCGCGAAGCGCAGTACGTCGACCGCCACCGTGACCTCTCGCGGCAGGCTGGGTGGCGCCGTCGTTGCTGTCCGCGCATGGTGGGCCGAGGGTCCCATGGCACGTAGCGCTGTTGCGGTGTCATGGGAAACCGACAGCCGGTAGCGCACGGTGCTCGCGTGGTCGAGCCGGAAGTGCTCGGAGACCTCATCGGTCAGCCGCTGCGACTTACCGGCCGGCACGTCGAGCATCGGGAGCGCGCGGCGCAGCTCGATCAGGTGGTCGGGTTGCGGAGTGGCGACGACCAGATGGCCTCCGTCGGCGAGCACCCGGTGGAACTCGCCGACGTTGCGTGGAGCGAAGACGTTGATGACGACATCCGCTGACTTGTCCCTGACCGGAAGCGGTCGCCAGGTGTCGGCCACGAGCCCGTCAGAGCGATCTCTACCGATTCTGCGCACGCTGCGGCGTACGGCATCGGGCGCGACGTCCGCGGCCAGCACACGGGCGGTGGGGGAGAGCATCGAGAGGAGTGCGGCGGAGTAGTGCCCCGTGCCGCATCCGGCGTCTATGACGCGTTCGGGGCGCGCGAGGGCGGCACTCTCCGCCACCACCCGGGCAACCGCGTCGTAGGCGCCCGAGTCGAGGAGCTCCGCACGCGCGTCGAGCATCTCAGGGGTGTCTCCGGCAATGCGCGGCTGCGACGAGAGCAGGCTCACATACCCGTGCTTGTTGGCGTCGAACCGATGGCCCTCGTCGCAACCCAGAACGTGCGGCGGATCACCGGAAAGCGGGTGGAAACAGATCGGGCACCGAAGCCACTCCGACAAGGTCGTGAGCGACATCGATGCCCGATCGTCTGGAGCCGTGTGTCAGTGGTGCCCGTGTCCGGACTCGAGCTCGCCCTTCGAGACGGGCTCGAGACGGTCCTCGAAGAACCAGCGGGACATCCCGGCACGAAGCCGGCTTCCGAAGGTGATCTTTCCGCGCGAGTTCGGGCGGAGCATCATCGGCTGGTACGTGTCGTAGCTCACGAGGCGCCAGCGCTGGTACTCGTCGAGCTGCTCGTGCACCTCGATGAACTCGCCACCGGGCAGCTTCACGATGCGGCCGGACTCGTAGCCGTGAAGGGCGATCGAGCGGTCCTTCTTCTGCAGGGCGATGCAGATGCGCTTCGTGATGAAGTAGGCGACGATCGGGCCGAGGATCAGCGTGATCTGCAGGGTATGGATGACGCCTTCCATCGTGAGCTTGAAGTGCGTCGCGATGAGGTCTGAGCTGGCCGCCGCCCACATGACCGCGTAGAACGTCACGCCTGCAGCGCCGATCGCCGTGCGGGTCGCCTGGTTGCGCGGGCGGTCGAGGATGTGGTGCTCCCGCTTGTCGCCCGTGACCCATGCCTCGACGAACGGGTAGATCGCCACGAGCACGAGGAAGACCACCAGGATGACGACCGGAACGATGATGTTCCACGACCAGGTGCGATTCAGCCAGTAGGTCTCCCAGCCCGGCGGAATGAGCCTGAGCATGCCGTCCGCGAATCCGATGTACCAGTCGGGCTGTGTACCCGCAGACACGGGCGATGGGTCGTACGGTCCGTACAGCCAGATCGGGTTGATCGTGAACAGCGAAGCGATGAGGGCGACGACGCCGAAGACGATGAAGAAGAATCCGCCGGCCTTGGCCGCGTAGACGGGCAGGATCGGGAACCCGGAGACATTCTGCTGCGTGCGCCCGGGACCCGCGTACTGCGTGTGCTTGTGCACGACGACGAACACCAGGTGCAGGGCGATGAACGCCACGACCAGGGCCGGTAGCAGCAGGATGTGCAACGTATATAGTCGGCCGACGATCTCGGAGCCGGGGAACTCGCCGCCGAAGAGCAGGAACGAGATCCACGTGCCGACGACGGGGAGACCCAGGATGAGGCCGTCGATGATGCGAAGACCGTTACCGGAGAGCAGGTCGTCCGGGAGCGAGTAGCCGGTGAATCCTTCTGCCATGGCGAGCACGAACAGGGTGAAACCGATCAGCCAGTTGAGATCGCGCGGCTTGCGGAACGCACCAGTGAAGAAGATGCGCAGCATGTGCAGGCCGATGGACGCCACGAAGAGCAGAGCCGCCCAGTGGTGGATCTGACGCACCAGCAGACCGCCGCGCACGTTGAACGAGATGTTCAGCGTCGAGTCCATCGCGGCAGACATCTGAATGCCCTTGAGCGGGACCCAGGAGCCGTGGTAGATCACGTCGGCCTGCGAGGCCTGGAAGAAGAACGTCAAGAACGTTCCGGTGATCAGGATGACGATGAAGCTGTAGAGAGCGACCTCACCGAGCAGGAACGACCAGTGATCCGGGAAGATCTTGCGGCCGAACTCCTTGACGACACCGGAGATGCTCGTGCGTTCGTCGATGTAGTTCGATGCAGCTGCGGTGAAGCTGCGCTTCTTGGCCGCTGTAGGGGCGGCGGTGGTGGCGGTCAATGACGCTCCCAGAAACTCGGCCCGACGGGCTCGTGGAAATCACTCTGCGCGATGAGATAGCCCTCGGCATCCACCGTGATCGGCAGCTGCGGCAGCGGCCGGGCGGCCGGGCCGAAGATGACTGCTGCCTGGTGAGTGATGTCGAACTGCGACTGGTGGCACGGGCACAGCAGGTGGTGAGTCTGCTGCTCGTACAGCGCCACCGGGCATCCGACGTGGGTGCAGATCTTCGAGTAGGCGACGATGCCGTTGTACGCCCAGTGAGCCCTGCCCGCCGTGGGGTGAAGGTCCTGCGGGTTGAGGCGCATCAACAGCACAGCGGCCTTCGCCTTGGCGTCGAGCGGGTCCGGCGTGTCGTTGATTCCCTCTGGCATCACGTGGAACACGGAGCCGATGGTGACATCGGATGCCTTGATCGGCGTGCCGGAGGGGTCGCGCGTGAGTCGCAGGCCCTTCTTCCACATGGTGAAGGAGAGCATCTCCACCGGGTTCTCGTTCTGCGGTGCAAGTCCGCGGAAGAGCACGATGGCGGGAAGCGGGAAGGCGACGAGAGCGCCGATCAGCGAGTTGCGGATCAGCGTGCGTCGGCCGAAACCGGACTCCTGGTCGGCCTCCTTGAAGATCTCGACGGCGCGATCGCGGGTCTCGTCAGTTCCCTGCACCGGGTGACGGAGGTCGATGCCCTCCTTGTCGACCATGATCGCCTTGGCCCAGTGCACGGCTCCGAAGCCGATGGCCAGCAGGGCGAGCGCTATGCCGAGGCCGATCGCCAGGGTGCTGATGCGCAGGGAGGCGATGCTGCCGGACTCGATCGGGAACGCAATGTACGCCGCGATCGCCCAGATGCTTCCGACGATCGAGAGGTAGAACAGCGTGTAGATCGTGCGCTCCGCGCGACGCTGCTTGCGCGGGTCCTTGTCGGTGATGCGCGCCCGGTGCGGCGGAAAACCGGGGTTCTCCACCGCGTCATGCACGACCACTGCGATGCCGGCGTCGCCGGGACGGTGGTCGACGGCCGACGAGGCGGCGGGCGTGATCTCCGTGCCGCCGTTATCGTCCTGTGCCATTGCTCTCCTTCTCGCGTCCGTGTGCCTCTCGCACGGTGCGCATCAGTTCGACTTCGCCGTGATCCAGACCGTCAGAGCGACGATCGAGCCAAGACCGAAGATCCAGATGAACAGACCCTCCGACACCGGGCCGAGCGAGCCGAGCTCGAATCCGCCGGGCGACGGGTTGTTCTGGATGTACTGCAGATACGTGATGATGTCGCGCTTGCCCTCATCCGGGATGTTCCGGTTGTTGAAGATCGGCATGTTCTGAGGGCCGGTGACCATGGCCTCATAGATGTGCCTGCCGGTCACGCCCGTCAGCGGGGGAGCGAACTTGCCCTCGGTGAGAGCACCTCCGGCTCCCGCAACGTTGTGGCACATCGCGCAGTTCACGCGGAAGAGCTCTGCACCCTTGGCGGCGTCGCCACCGCCGTTGGTGATGTCGCTCAACGGGATGTTGGGCCCCGGAGCGAGCGAGCCGACGTAAGCGGCCATCTGATCGATCTCGTGCTGGTCGAACTGCGGCGGCTTCTGCTCGGCCTGCGGTCCCTGCATCGCCATCGGCATGCGTCCGGTTCCGACCTGGAAGTCGACCGCTGCAGCACCGACGCCGATCAGGCTCGGGGCGACGGTGGTTCCCTGAGCCTCGATGCCGTGGCAGCTGGCGCAGTTGGCCTGGAAGAGCTTCTTGCCGGCGTTGATGTCGCTCGCGCTGGATGTCGTTGCATCCGCCGTCGAACCCGTCGCGTTGAACGCGGCGTAGGCGCCACCCGTAAGCCCCAGCCCGATCGCGATCAGCGCGACCGTGGCGAGCGGATGCCTGCGCCCGGCCTTGCGCTTGCGAGCGTTCTTCTGCTTTGTCTCGCGCATTGAGGTGCTCTGCTCCTGATTTCTATTTGAGGACGTAGATGACCAGGAAGAGCCCGATCCAGACGACGTCGACGAAGTGCCAGTAGTAAGAGACGACGATGGCGCTCGTCGCTTCCTTGTCTCCGAACCTCTTCACGGCGAAGGCGCGGCCGATCACGAAGAGCATCGCGATGAGTCCGCCGGTGACGTGGAGTGCGTGGAATCCGGTGGTCAGATAGAAGGCCGATCCGTAGGCGTTGGCGTCGATCGACAGACCCTCGCTGACCAGGCTGGCGTACTCGACGACCTGCCCGGCGACGAAGATGGCGCCCAGCGCGTAGCTCAGCGTGAACCATTCGACCATGCCCCACTGGCGGGGGCTCCAACCGGTCGAGCGAGCCTGCATGCGCTCAGCGGCGAAGACGCCGAACTGGCAGGTGAAGGAACTCGCGACCAGGATCAGCGTGTTCGTCAGAGCGTAAGGAACATTGAGCTTCGCGGTCTCCGCAGCCCACAGCGCGGGCGACGTGGAGCGAAGCGTGAAGTAGATCGCGAACAGCCCCGCGAAGAACATCACCTCGCTGCCCAGCCAGACAATCGTTCCTACGGCCACCACGTTGGGGCGGTTGATTGTCGGGGCAGCAGCCGAGGGAGAAATGGAGGTGCTCGTCACGTGTCCCATTATGGCCGATTTCGGTCAGCCGTTTTCGCATTCGCTCGCCGAACACGGCCGAAATCGCGGCTTTCGCCGCTCATCAG
>JBQCJQ010000030.1:0-3703 GCA_051952615.1 Humibacter sp. | reverse complement strand
CCTGCACGGCAAGCGCAACGCGGTGTACTGGCCGACGGTGGGACCCGGCCCCGGTCATCCGCGGGTCGCTCAGCTGCCTGACGGCGACCGCGTGCTCGACGGCACGGACGACGCCTCGATCTACGGGCTGAACGCCGACGCCGTCGGCGGCGGGACGCGCATCTGGCAGGGCATGGCCTGGCGGTTCATGCCCGAGGACTTCAGGATGCGCAGCCTGTACGGCAACCCGGACGGCGCAAGCCTGGCCGACTGGCCGGTGTCGTACGACGACATGGAGCCGTACTACGCGCGAGCGGAATGGGAGCTCGGAGTCTCCGGCGAAGAGGGTGGGCTGACGCGGCGTACGCCTCGCTCGGGTGGCTATCCGATGCCCGCGATGGGCACAGAGCCGTCGCGCGAGCTGCTCGGCGCGGCCGCGGACCGGCTCGGCTGGGGCTGGGGTCCGATACCGCTGGCCATCAACTCCGTTCCGTGGGACGGACGCGCCGCCTGCGTGCGCTGCGCCCAGTGCATCGGCAACACCTGCCCGGTGAACGCCAAGAACGGATCGCAGTCGACGTTCATCCCCCGCGCGCTGGCCACGGGTCTCTGCGACCTGCTGGCGGACGCCGAGGTGATCGAGGTGCGCGACGGCGTCGGCGCGGCCGGCGTGACGATCATGGCGGATGCGACGACACGGCCGGTGGAGCTCACGGTGAGCGCCGACGTCGTCGTGATGTCGGCCGGTGCGGTCGAGACGGCCCGTCTGCTGCTGGCCAGCGGACTCGGCAACGACCACGTCGGCCGTTACCTGCACGACCACCGCGTCGCCACGGTGCTCGGCCATTCCGAGCGCCCGGTCAAGCCGTACATCGGCCCCGGTCACTCCGTGGCGACCCTCGATCACGTGCACGGCGAGACCATCCCGTGGGGCGGTGGGGTGATCGTCGACCTGATGAGCTTGCTGCCGCTGACATCCGCAGGGCAGCCCGCGCCCGGGGTTCCCGGGTGGGGTGCGGGCCACAAGGAGTGGATGCGCGGGGACCGAGCCAACCTGTTCGGTGTCTTCGCCATGGGTCAGGAGATCCCACTGCCCACCTCGCGCGTCACGCTCGCGGGCGTGAAGGACCGCTGGGGTCGGCCCGGTGCCGCGCTCCGCAAGGACGTGCACTGGACGAGCCAACAGGTCGAGGACGGCATGGCCGTTCAGGGCGCCAAGTGGCTGGAGGCTGCAGGGGTCACGGACATCAGGCGGCAGGGCGGGCCGGCGACGGCATCCGCTGCCGGCGAGCACTCGTGCGGCACCGCCCGCATGGGCACCTCGAACGAGAACTCGGCGACCGACCCGTACGGTCGTGTGTGGGGCACCAGCCGCATCGTCTGCTGCGACTCCTCGCTGCACCCGACGAACGGCTCGGTCAACCCGACCCTGACCATCGTGGCGAACGCCTTCCGCGTCGCCGACAACCTGGTGGCGGAGTGGCCCCGCTGACCCCCGCCCCGTGTTCATAACTCCTGCAATTCGGTCGTGGCGACACCCCGGAGTGGCGGAAATCCGGGGAAGTACGCTGCCGGCACCGTCGATCTGCAGGAGTTATGGACAGCCAGAGGGTGACTACCCGGGAGAACAGCCGCCGGGGCAGCAACCCGGAACCGAGAGGGAACAGAGACGATGAACGACGTGCACGGCACGACACCGCAATGGCGTGATACCTCCCTGTCCGACGCTGAGCGCGTCGATGCGTTGATCGCCGAGATGACCCTGCGCGAGAAGGTCGCGCAGCTGTACGGCGTGTGGGTGGCATCCTCACCCGTCGGCGACGACGTCGCGCCGTTCCAGCACGACATGAGCGAGGACGCGGTCGAGCTCGACGACCTCCTCCCCCACGGTCTCGGCCAGCTGACCCGGTCGTTCGGGTCGGCTCCCGTCGACGCCGCGGTCGGGCTGGTGTCGCTTGCGCGCAGCCAGAAGCGCATCATGGCTGCGAACCGGTTCGGCATCCCCGCCATCGCACACGAGGAGTGCCTCGCCGGGTTCACCGCGTGGGGAGCGACCGCGTACCCCGTCCCGCTCTCGTGGGGCGCCACGTTCGACCCGGCGCTCATCGAGCGCGTCTCCACCAGGATCGGCACCGGGATGCGCGCGGTCGGCGTGCACCAGGGTCTCGCGCCCGTTCTCGACGTCACCCGCGATCCGCGCTGGGGGCGCACGGAGGAAACGATCGGCGAGGACCCCTATCTCGTCGGCACGATCGCGACGGCGTACGTGCGCGGGCTCGAGTCCACGGGCATCGTCGCCACGCTGAAGCACTTCATCGGATACTCGGCGTCGAAGGCCGGTCGCAACCTCGCGCCCGTGTCGATGGGGCGTCGCGAGTTCAACGACGTGATGGTCCCGCCCTTCGAGCTTGCGGTGCGCGACGGGGGTGTCCGAAGCGTGATGCACGCGTACACGGATGTCGACGGCGTGCCCTCCGCAGGCGACGAGGCTCTGCTCACCGGACTGCTCAGGGAGACCTGGGGCTTCACCGGCACCGTGGTCGCGGACTACTTCGGCGTCGCGTTCCTCAAGACCCTGCACGGTGTCGCAGGCACCTGGGGCGAGGCCGCCGCGGCCGCGCTCAAGGCCGGGGTCGACGTCGAGCTGCCGACCGTGAAGGCGTACGGCGACCCGCTGGTCGCCGAGGTCTCCGATGGACGCTTCGACGAGGCGTACATCGACCGCGCCCTGCGCCGGGTGCTGCTGCAGAAGGCCGAGTTCGGCATGCTGAACGGGGATTGGTCGCCGATCCCAGCGGGGTGGAGCGACTCCGACCTCGACGACATCGAGGCCGTGAGGGGACGCATCCGGCTCGACGCGGACGAGGACCGTGCGCTCGCGCGGGAGGTCGCCGAGCGGGCTGTGGTTCTCGTGCGCAACGACGGTGTGCTGCCGATCAGTGCGGGAACGGGCATCCGCATCGCCGTCGTCGGGCCGCTGGCCGACGACATGTTCGCGATGCTGGGGTGCTACTCGTTCCCGAGCCACGTCGGCACGCTGCACCCGGAGGTGCCCATCGGCATCGAGCTGCCGACCGTGCTGCAGAGCCTGCGCGCGGAGTTCGCGGGCGCGACGTTCGACGTCGAGCCTGCTGTCAGCGTCGACGGCAAGGGCGACGGGGTCACCCCGGCCGAGGCCGCGCACTCGGATGCCGAGGGCATCGCTCGTGCAGTCGCTGCCGCCGAATCCGCCGATCTCGTGATCGCGGTGCTCGGTGACCACGCTGGACTGTTCGGCCGCGGAACGTCGGGCGAGGGATGCGACGCCGCGAGCATGCGCCTCCCCGGTCGCCAGCAGGACCTGCTCGATGCGCTCGTCGACAGCGGAACCCCAGTCGTCGCGACGCTCGTCGAGGGACGGCCGTACGCTCTCGGGCCCGCCGCCGACAGGGCGAGCGCGATCGTCGCGGCCTTCTTCCCCGGCGAGGAGGGCGGCCCCGCGATCGCGGGCGTGCTCAGCGGAAGGGTGAACCCGAGCGGGCGGCTCCCCGTGAGCATCCCGGCCACGGAAGGCGGCCAGCCCGCCACCTATCTGGCCGCGCCGCTCGGCGGTCCGACCGGCGTCTCGAACCTCGACCCGACCGCCAAGTTCCCGTTCGGGCACGGCCTCTCATACACGTCCTTCGAGTGGTCGGATGCCCGGGTCGACGCCGACTCCGTCACCACCTCCGGCACGGTGAACGCC
>JBQCJQ010000029.1:0-2481 GCA_051952615.1 Humibacter sp. | reverse complement strand
GTGGAGCTACGGGGATTCGAACCCCGGACCTTCTCATTGCGAACGAGACGCGCTACCAACTGCGCCATAGCCCCAAGTGCGTATGAGACTTTAGCACGTCGCCCGGCCTCGGCCGGAATCGGCGCCGCGTCCGACGACGCCCATGGCCGCGCTCAGCCGGTGATGCGCTGAACGAGCAGGTACTTCTGGATCTTGCCCGTCGTCGTCATCGGCAGCTCCTCGACGGCGAGCACCGTGATGCCACGCGGCACCTTGAAGGGAGCGAGGTGGGTCCTGGCGTGCGCGAGCAGCTCACGCTCGTCGAGCACGACGTCCTCGGTCGGCACGATCCATGCCCACCCGATCTCTCCATAGCGGTCGTCGGGGATGCCGGCCACATACGCCTGGCTCACGCCGTGCGCACCGCTGAGCACGAGCTCGACCTCGACAGGTGCCACCAGTTCGCCGCCGACCTTGAACAGCTCCTTGCTGCGGCCGCTGAGGTGCAGGTATCCCTCG
The DNA here is from genome assembly GCA_051952615.1 of Humibacter sp. Classification (GTDB taxonomy): domain Bacteria; phylum Actinomycetota; class Actinomycetes; order Actinomycetales; family Microbacteriaceae; genus Humibacter. The sequence goes on along the minus strand of JBQCJQ010000029.1, from coordinate 1,983 downwards.
TCGTCCACGAAGCCGAGGTCGCCGGTGCGCAGCCATCCCTCCGCGTCGATGGTGGCGGATGTCTGCTCCGGGTCCCCGATGTAGCCGCGCGTCACCTGCGGCCCGCGCACCACCAGCTCGCCGGGCTCGCCCTGGGGCAGCACGTGCCCGTCGAACGGGTCGATCGTGCGGTACTCGGCCAGCCGTCCGTCGGGCACGCCCGTGCCTTCGGCCGCGGCTCCACCCAGCTTCGGGGTGCCCACCACGGTCGCCACCAGCTCGATCGAGTCGCCCGGGAGCGTCAGCGCCGTCGCGGCCGAGACCTCGGTCTGGCCGTATCCGGTGAAGATCATCTGCGGGTTCAGGTCGCTCATCACCCGGTTCCACAGCCACACGGGAGCGGGTGCCGCGGCAGAGAACACGGACTGCAGGCTCGAAAGGTCGTAGTCGCCCTTGACGGCCTGCTCGACGACGGCGACGGTCATGGTCGGAACGAACAGCACCTCGTTGATGCGATGCTGCTCGATCTGCTCGAGCGTGGTGCGGGGGTTGAACACGCGCTGCGGAACGATCGCACCTCCGGCGAACATCGCTGCGAGCATCCCTTCCACGTAGCCGAACACGTGGTACAGCGGCAGCGCGAAGCCGATGCGCCAGCCGTCGTCGAACGCCCTGTGGTACGCGGAGCCGTATGCGCTGCGCAGCAGCATGTCGTGCGTCAGCTCGGCACCGAGCGCATGCCCCGTCGTACCCGACGTGAACACGATGTCGGCGATCGAATCGGCGAGGATGCCCGCTGTCAGGGCATCGACCTCCGCGTCGTCCTGCTGGCGCGAGAGCCCCGGCACGGTGAGCGCACCGGACCTCCAGCCCGACTGGGCGAGCACGATCGACCTCAGCAGCGGAACCTCGTCGCTGCGCACCTCGGCCTCCCAGCCGGGGAATCGCTCGTCGAAGACGGCGAGGAAGTCGGTGGCCACCGACCTGTCGACGCTGATCAGCACGCTCGCGCCCGCCTGCCTCAGTCGCTGCACGATCTCGTCGCCGCGGTAGGAGTAGTTGAGCGCGACGGCGATCGCACCGATGCGGGCGATCGCGAACTTCACCACCGGGTAGTCCGCGCGGTTGTCCATCAGAAGAGCCACCCGGTCTCCGGGCTCGACGCCGAGCTCCACCAGGCCCGCCGCGAGATGACGGGAGCGAACCGCGACCTCGGCGTAGGTGAGGGTTTCGGCATCCGTGATCACATACGGGCGGTCAGGATGCCTCGCAACGGCCTCGTCGAACGCGGCGGCCAAAGAGCGGCGGGTCCACGACCCGACGGTGCGCTCCAGCGCGGCACGACGACGGGCGATCTCGGGTTCGGAAAGCGTGGTCATGGCGTGAGGCTACCGTTTGGCGTCGCTCCTGAGAACAGGCGGGATCGCGCTCTCCGCGCGGGAAAAGGTGTCAGCCGGCGGCGCGTCGACGACGCAGCGCCTCGTCGAGATCGATGTGCTCGCCCTGCACATCGGCGACGACACCCATGCGCGTGTACCTGCTCGGCTGCGACGGACGTTCCGCTGCGGAAGGCGCAGCCGAAGGAACGGTCGCCGCCGGCGGGGCGGCGGCGGGCAGGGTGGGCACCTGAGCCGCCGCGATGCGCGCCGCGCGCTCCTCCAACTCGGCTCTCACAACGGCCCGCCGCAGCGCCACCGCCGCGTCGACGGACGCCATCGCTGCCGCCGCGCGCGATCCGGGCGACTGGTAGAGCGGCTTCGGCAGGGGCTGAGGCTGCCAGCTGACATCCCGCTTCTGCTCGACCTGCTCCGGTTCGACGTGCTGAACGTGGTCGAAGAGCTCCGGGTCGGCGGGCACCGCGCGCGGCCGTTCCTGGCGAGCTGCCCGATGCGCGACGACCTGGGCCGCGAGCCTGCGCTGCACGCCGAACGCGCACAGCATCAACACGATGGAAGCGGCGAGCAGCCACCACGATGCGGCCGCGACGAGCGAGTACGCGCCGGC
>JBQCJQ010000028.1:0-6929 GCA_051952615.1 Humibacter sp. | reverse complement strand
TCCGGCGTCAGCACCGTGCGCCTCGACATCATCGGCGGCCTCGGGCACGTCTCCTCGAACATCAACGGGGCCAAGGGCGACGGGCTGAACCTGCTGATCCGCAACTTCCGCGCGGCGCCGTCGCGCGAGCACGCCGGGCCGATCACGCTGCTGCCGACCCTGCTGCCCAACGAGGATCCGCCGGTGTTCCCGGTGATCCCGGTCGTCGACCCGGTGGCGGGCAACGGGCAGGTCGTCGTCACCGAGACGGGTGGTCGCACCGTCATCCGCGCCACCGGACAGACGCAGGCGACGTACACCATCCGCCTCGCGACGGCGCCGATCGCGGATGTCTACATCACCATCTCGGTCGCGTACGGTCCCGGCGCCCCCTACGCGCTCGTCTCGCTCGACGGCATCACCTATTCGACGATGGTCATGCTCGTCATCCCGGCAGGCGACACGACGGCGCACACCATCTACCTGCGGTACGAGCCCGGCACCGTGATCGACCCGAACGAGGTCGTCGAGACGGTGAGCCACTCCAGCGAGAGCGACGACCCGGCGTTCGAGCACGCGGCCATCGCGAACGTCTACATCAACATGCAGCCCGCGCAGGTCATCCCGAACCCGCCCAAGCCGCCGAAACCACCGAAGCCGCCCGTCCCGCCGACGCCGCCCGCACCTCCCGTTCCGTCGGGCGGAGGCAGCAGCACGACAGCGGCCGGCTCGGGCCTGGCGCCGACAGGGTCGGACACCGCACCCGGAATCGCGCTGGTACTCCTCACACTGCTCTCCGGCCTGGTGCTGCTGCAAGTGCGCCGTCGAACCCGTCGCGACTGACTCCCGCGAGCGCAAGCATCCAGCCGGTCCATAGCGTCTACTCGGATAGTGTCGTAACCATGACCATCCCTTGGGGCCGCAGGATCGTGGCCGCCGTTCTCACCGGATTCGTCGTCGCACTCCTGGTGCACGTGGGAACGGTGGTGCTCACTAACGAGGCGTTCCTGCTGCAGGGCGCGGGGTGGGCCGCCGTGGCGTCGTTCAGCGGGTTCTTCACGCTCGCGTCGGTCTTCACGTTCGTGCTGCTCGGCGTGGCCGCGCTGTTCGACGTGCTCGCCACTTGGTGGGGCGCGCTGATCACCGGCTTCGTCGTCGGAGTGATCGCGACAACCGTCAACACCATGATCTATCTGGCCACCAACGGCCAGAAGCCCGACCTCTCGTTCCTCTGGACGCTGGCGGGCGAGCGCAACCTGCTCTTCATCCTGCTGGTCACGGTGCTGACGCCCACGATGGGTCGCTGGCTCTACCGCACGATCGCGGCATATGACCGCGCGGCCGTCACCGGACGCAAGGTGGCGCTGGTACGCATCCCCGCAACCAACCTCGCCGAGGGCATCGTCAGCAACATCGACCGTGTGCCCGTCGACCCGACCAAGGCCGACGAGCAGTGGGATGCCTACGTCGCCGCCCTCTCGGAGGCGGGCTGGGACACCGTCGAGGTGGCGTCGGCCGAGGTGCTGCCGGACTCCGTGTTCGTCGAGGACACCGCTGTGGTGTTCGGCGGACGCGCCATCATCGCCCGCTCCGGCGCCGAGCAGCGCCGCGGTGAGACGCCGGGCACCGAGGCGGTGCTCACGGACCTCGGGGTGCGCATCGACCGCATCGAGGAGCCGGGAACGCTCGACGGCGGCGACGTGCTGCGCGTCGGCGACACGATCTACGTGGGCCGCAGCGAGCGCACGAACGCCGAGGGTGTTCGTCAGCTGCGCGTGCTCGCGGCAGAGGAGGGCTACTCCGTCGTGGCCGTGCCCGTGACCGGTGCCCTGCACCTCAAGTCGGTGGCGACGGCGCTGCCGGACGGCACCGTGATCGGCGACGCCTCCCGCATCGCCGACACCAGCATCTTCGACCGTTTCCTCGCCGTTCCGGAGCCGGCAGGCGTCGCCGCGGTGGTCCTCTCGGCGGACTCCGTGCTGGTCGCGGCCTCCGCGCCGAAGACGGCAGAGCTGATCGCCGACCTCGGCTACAAGGTCGTCACCGTCGACATCTCGGAGTTCGAGAAGCTCGAGGGCTGCGTCACCTGCCTGAGCATCCTCATCGGCTGAGGCTCCAGCCGCCCACCCCCGGCCCATGCGGCCGCCCGCACGCGCGCATAACTCCTGCAGTTTGGTTCCCGGGTGGGTGGATGACTGCGAGATTACGCGGAGTCCGCCGACCGTGTCGGACAGATTGCAGGAGTTATGCGCGTCGCACCGCTCGCATCTTGGACGGCACGTGGCGGGTCAGAGGGGAGGGGGCTTCGGTCCGATGCCTCCGTGGCACAATGGGGTGTACGCCCCGCCCATGAGGTGGGGCGCGCTCGTGACACACCACCCCGCTGCCACAGCCTAAGGAGACACCGTTGTCCGTCATGCCCGATCTCGTCGCGTCGACCGGAACAGACCTTCCCCACGAGAAGGTCGTGATCGTCAGGGGTCCGCGAAGCGGGCTCACCATCAGCGTCGCCGTCCATTCGACCCGCCTCGGCCAGGCGCTCGGCGGATGCCGGCTGTGGACATACGACAACTGGCTCGAGGCTGTGCACGATTCGTTGCGCCTCGCCGAGGGGATGACCCTCAAGAACGCTGCTGCCGGCCTCAACCGCGGCGGCGGCAAGTCCGTCGTCTACCTTCCGCACGGCGTTCAGCTGGATGCCGAGCGACGCCGCGACGTCATGCTCGACCTCGGCGACACCATCGCCGGCCTCGACGGCGCGTACATGACGGCAGAGGATGTCGGCACCAGCGCCGAAGACATGGCCATCGTGGCTGAGCGCACGGCCGACGTGTGCGGGCTGCCCTCCGACAAGGGAGGGGTGGGGGAGCCGAGCGACGCGACGGCGCACGGCGTGTACGCGGGCATCCTCGCCACGGTCGAAGCGGCCTTCGGAGTGCGTTCCGTCGCCGGTCGCCGCGTCACGGTGCTCGGCCTGGGCCATGTCGGCTCGCTGCTGGCCACTCGGCTCGCGGACGAGGGCGCGACCCTCACCGTCACCGACGTCAACCCTGCGAAGCGCGAGCTCGCCGCTCGCCTCGGCGCGCACTGGGTCGAGCCGGACGAGGCCGTTCTCGTTCCCGGTGACGTCTTCGTGCCGGCCGGAGTGGGCGGCATCCTCACCTCCGACGTGATCGACGCGCTTCAGGTGAAGGCCGTCGTCGGGCCCGCCAACAACCAGCTGGCAGAGCGCAGCGGCGCAGCCCGACTGCGGGAGCGGGGCATCCTGTGGGCGCCGGACTTCGTGGTGAACGCCGGCGGCGTCATCTTCCTCGACACGCTCAGTCGCCCGGGTGCATCAGCGGAGGCCACGCGGGCCAGGGTCGAGCAGATCGGCGACACGGTGACGCAGATCTTCGCGGATGCCGCGGAACGCGACGCCACGACCCTCGCCGCAGCAGAGGCACTGGCACTGGCGCGCCTCGACGCGGTCCCCGCGCTGGCCTGAGCACACTCCCCAGCGCCGACCCGCCGACCCCGGCCCACCACCCGCCCCACTATTGCGCCACCTGCGCTCAACCGCGCCACTCTGGCTGGCGCAATAGAGCGCACATGGCGCAGTAAGCCCGAAATGTTAGACGTGCGTTGCGCACAGCACATTAACAGGTATAGCCTGATCTGCTGTCGCGTTTTCGCCTGTCGCAGGGATGCCAGGGCCGAGGTCGTGACGCACGGACGCGGTTCGATGCTGAGGAGGACGACATGACGAAGACCGAGATGACCACGCGGATTCGCGGGGGTGTCGAGGGTCGCCTCGTGCTGTCCAGCGTCGGGTCGTATACCGTCGGGCCGTTTGCCGCCGTTGACTTCGGCGCCGGGCGGCGATGGGGAAACGATAGGTAGAGCCGAAAGGCTTCCGCCCTCCCGATTCCTCTCGGCCGCACCGACGGCCCACGAAAGTCCGACCCGCGCGGGGCGGCACAGGCCACGGCCCGTGCTCGCGATCTCCGCAGTCCGCTCGGACCTCTTCCACCAACGTCGACCCCCTCGGGCGACCATCTGCGCAAGGCCGCTTGCGCACCCTTCTCTCTGAACACCACCTATCAGCCAGAAACGGTGATCCATGTCTGCCTCACAGGCAAACCTGTCCCGCCCACCTGAACGACATGCCGAGCACGTCGGCGGTGAGAAGCGATTGAGCACGTTCCGTTCGCTCGCTCGCATCTACCCGTACGCCAAACCGGCCATGCCGCGCATCTATCTCGGCATGGTCGCGGCGATCGGGGCGTCGATCGTCGCCCTGCTCATCCCGATCGTGCTGCAGGCGCTCGTCGACGGTCCGATCCAAGACGGTGACCCGACGCAGGTCATCCCTTCGGCGCTTCTCGTGCTCGTGCTCGGCATCGCGGAGGCGGTGCTCATCTCGCTGCGACGTTGGTTCGTGCTGACGCCGGGCACGAAAGTCGAGGCCGACCTGCGCAACGCGTTCTACGCCAAGCTGCAGGACCTGCCGGTGAGCTTCCACGATGGATGGCCATCCGGCCAGCTTCTGAGTCGTGCCGTCAGCGACCTGAACCTGATCCGTCGCTGGATCAGCTTCGGGTTCGTGCTGCTCTTCGTGAACATCGCGACGATCATCATCGGATTCTTCGTGCTGATCGCGTGGAACTGGCTGCTCGCGCTCATCTTCATCGTCTGCTCGATCCCGCTGTGGATCTACGGCTACATCTTCGAGAGCCGCTACTCGGTGATCGCCAGGCGCAGCCAGGACCAGGCCGGTGACCTCGCGACGTCGGTCGAGGAGTCGGTGCACGGCATCCGCGTGCTCAAGGCGTTCGGCCGCGGCCGGCACGCGCTCCGCAACTTCGAGAAGCAGGCGGAGGATCTGCGGGGAACCGAGATCGCGAAGGCCAAGGCGGTCGCAGGCATCTGGCTCTGGCTGCTGCTGGTGCCCGACGTCGCGTTCGCGCTGTGCCTCGTGGTCGGCGTGTGGCTGGTCTCGCAGAACACGCTGCAGGTCGGCCAGCTGCTGGCGTTCTTCGCGACCGCCACTGTGCTGCGGTTTCCGATCGAGTCCATCGGCTTCCTGCTGTCGATGACCTTCGACACCCGCACGGCGGCCGACCGGTTCTTCGACGTGATGAACACGCCGAACGCGATCGGCGACCCCGAGCACCCGAAGACCATCACCGACCCGAAGGGCCGACTGGCCTTCCGTGGCGCGCACTTCCGCTACCCGGACACCCCTGATGGGTATCCGGACCTGCTCGACGGCATCGACCTCGAGCTCGAACCGGGGGAGACCATGGCGCTCGTCGGCCTCACCGGCTGCGGCAAGTCGACGCTCACAGCGCTCACCACGCGTCTCTACGACGTCACGGGAGGCGCGGTCGTGCTCGACGGTGTCGACATCCGCGACCTCACGAGGGGCGAGCTGCGCACCCACATCGCCATGGCGTTCGAGGATGCCACGCTGTTCTCGGCTTCGGTGCGCGACAACGTGCTCCTCGGCCGCGCCGACCTGATCGGCGACGACGAGAAGACCAAGGCCGCAGCGGAAGCGGTTCTCGTCGAAGCGCTCGAGGTGGCGCAGGCCGGCTTCGTGTACGACCTGCCGGACGGCGTCGAGACGAAGGTCGGCGAGGAGGGCCTCAGCCTCTCGGGTGGCCAGCGTCAGCGTCTGGCACTCGCCAGGGCGGTCGCGGCGAACCCCGAGGTGCTCGTGCTCGACGATCCGTTGTCGGCGCTGGACGTCGACACCGAGGCGCTCGTCGAGGCAGCGCTCCGGCGGGTCCTCGCCTCCACGACGGCGCTGATCGTCGCGCATCGCCCCTCGACGGTGATGCTCGCGGACCGCGTCGCGCTGCTCGAGGGCGGCCGCATCACGGCGGTCGGAACGCACAGCGAGCTGCTGGCATCCAACGAGCACTACCGGTTCGTCATCTCGAGCCTGGAAGACGACGAAGAGGAAGAGATCCTCGAGGAGGTGAACCTGTAATGAGCACGGTGACCGTTCAAGGTGTCGCAGGCGAAGAGCGCAACGACTTCTCGAAGGAGGAGTCGCGGCAGATCCGCCGGCGATCGCTCAGACTGCTCGGCACGCTGCTGCGTCCGCTGCGCGGGAAGGTGGTGTTCGCACTCCTGGTGATCGTGGTCTCCACGCTCGCCCAGGTGATCGGCCCCACCCTGATCGGTATCGGCATCGACCAGGGCATCTCCGCCCTGCAGACGCAGAACTGGTGGCCGATCACGCTGACCGGTGTCGCGTACCTGGTCACCGGCGTGCTCGGCGCCGTGACGGTGTCGTGGTACACGGTGCAGTCGGCGCGCATCAGCCAGGCGATCCTGCTCGACCTGCGCAAGCGGGTGTTCCTGCACACGCAGCGGCTGAGCCTGGAGTTCCACGAGTCGTACACGTCGGGCCGCATCATCTCGCGGCAGACGAGCGACCTCGACTCCATTCGAGAGCTGCTGGACTCCGGCATCAACCAGCTCGTTCAGGGTGTTCTGTACTCCGGGTTCATCGCGGTGTTCATGTTCATCAACGACTGGGTATCGGGAGTCATCCTGTTCGTCTCGCTCGTGCCGTTGTACTTCCTGACCAGGTGGTTCCAGAAGCGGTCGCAGGTGCTGTTCCGGCGCTCGCGGGTGGCGTCGGCGAAGCTCATCGTGCACTTCGTGGAGACCATGACGGGCATCCGCGCCGTGAAGGCGTTCCGCAAGGAGAAGCGCAACGAGAAAGAGTTCGGCGACCTCGTCGAGGACTACCGCGACGTCAACGCGAAGACCATCCAGCTGTTCGGCATCTTCGACCCCGGGCTGGTGCTGATCGGCAACGTCACGGTGGCCGTCGTGCTGCTGGTCGGCGGGTTCCGCGTCGCGACCGGAGCGCTCCCCATCGGCATCCTGCTGGCCGTGCTGCTCTACACCCGTCGGTTCTTCGACCCGATGGAGGAGATGGCGATGTTCTA
>JBQCJQ010000027.1:0-2925 GCA_051952615.1 Humibacter sp. | reverse complement strand
CGTCATCCCTATGCACCCGGCGGCAGCACGCCTACCGTTGAGGTGAGATGTCACACGAACACGATCACGGTGCACACGGCGCGAGCAGGCGACGACTGGTCGCGGTCATCGCGATCGTCGTCGTTGTCCTCGCGCTCGAGATCGGCGGCTCGGCACTCAGCGGCTCGCTGACCCTCCTCGCCGACGCTGGTCACCTGCTGAGCGACCTCATCGGCCTCATCGTGGCTCTCGTCGCAGCGACCGTGGCGGCCCGTCCGGCCACCGATCGGCAGACGTTCGGCTTCCAGCGCTTCGAGGTCTTCGGTGCTTTGGTGAACGCGCTCATCCTGGTCGGAGTGGCGATCTCGGTGGCGGTCGGCGCGGTGTTCAGGCTGACCGGCGGGCATCCGCACGTGGAAGCGGGCTGGATGCTCGCGGTCGCCGTGGTGGGGCTGATCGGCAACGTGGCCGGGCTGCTGATCCTGCGCGGGTCGGCGCAGAAGTCCATCAACATGCGCGGCGCCTACCTCGAGGTGCTCGGCGACACGCTCGGGTCGCTGGCGGCGATCGCCGCCGCCGTGGTCATCCTGACGACCGGGTACTCACAGGCCGATGCCGTGGCTTCGCTCCTCATCGCGGCGATGATCGTGCCGCGTGCCGTCTCGTTGCTTCGCGAGGTGGTGCGCGTGCTGAGCGAGTCGGCTCCTGCATCGACCGACGTCGCGGAGATCAGGCAGCACATTCTCGGCACCGGCGGTGTCGTCGCCGTGCACGACGTGCACGTGTGGGCGATCACGTCGGGCGCCCCGGTGTTCTCTGCCCATGTCGTCGTCTCGCCCGATGTCTTCTCGCAGGGGCGAGCGGGCGCTCTGCTCGACGAACTGGGCGGATGTCTCGCCCACCACTTCGACGTCGAACACTCGACGTTCCAGCTGGAGCCGGCCGAGCATGCCGCCCACGAGGGCGACACGCACCGCTGACCGCGTCAGCGACCCTTACTTGGCGCTGTGCTTGGCCCCGCCGAACACGTCCGGCTCGGTGGAGAGGCGCTCGGCGACATCCGTCGCCTCCTGCGCGTCCGACTCGGCCCGCGTCGGGTCTGCGGCCTCGGCGCGCGCCCGCTTGCGCGCCTTTCGAGCGCTCGTGAAGTAGTGGATGGCAGCGGGGATCACGGTGATCAGCACGGCGCCGACGAGGATCAGGTCGATGTAGCTCTCGACGAAGTGCGCGACCGGTTTGATGAATCCGATGAGGTACGCGAAGAAAGTGAGGCCCGCGCCCCAGAGCACCGCGCCGATCGCGTTGTACAGCGTGTAGCGGCGGTAGCTCATGTGTCCGACACCGGCGGCGACCGGCGCGAAGGTGCGCACCACGGGAACGAATCGCGCCAGGATGACTGCGAGCGGGCCGAACCGCTCGAAGAACGCGTTCGTGCGCTTCACGTTCTCCACGCTGAACAAACCGGTCTCTTTACGCTCGAAGACCCGTGGACCGGCCTTGTGTCCGATCAGGTAGCCGACCTCGCCACCGGCGAATGCCGCGATCGCGATGAACAGGCACACCCACCAGATCTGCAGACCGAATACCAGGTTGGTCGCTGTGAGGATGCCGCTGATCACCAGCAGCGTGTCGCCGGGGAAGATGAATCCGACCAGCAGGCCCGTCTCGGCGAAGATGATGCCGCACACCACGAGCAGGGCCCATGGCCCCACCGAGTTGATGATCACGCTGGGGTCGAGCCAAGGAATGAGTGCGGTGTGGAACACAGGTCTCCTGTCGTCGGCGTTCCGCCTGGGCGGCAGCCGGCCTTCCGCGATATCTGAGTGACATGACGGCGAGCAATGCATCGATGACGCATTTCCCATGAGTCTATCGATCGCATTGCGCGCGGAACCGAGCGTCTGCCGCATGCCGCATGGTCGGTTGGTGTGAAGTGCGGGAGAGGGGACTTGAACCCCCACGCTCGAAAGCACAGGAACCTAAATCCTGCGTGTCTGCCAATTTCACCACTCCCGCGAGGGCGCAATCAGCATAACCGGCGGGTGAGCGGCGACCGGTGTACAGGCTCTGCCGGCGCACCCGACACGATTGTGGATAACTCGAGCGGGTCATCCGTGGTTCTGGGCATCATGTCGGCATGACCGACCCCGTTCGCCTCATCACCGACCGCGTGCGCGACCGGGTGCGGCGGGACGGGGTCGATCTCGGTGACGACGGACGCCGGGCGGCGGCATACGTGCACGATGAGGTGCGGCGCTACTCGGAGCGTGCGCTCGGCGGTTCGTTGCCGCTGGTGGATGACGAGCGTCTGGCCGAACGCGACGTGGTGGCATCCCTCACGGGCTTCGGGCCGCTGCAGCCCTACCTGGACGATCCGGAGATCGAGGAGATCTGGCTGAACGCGCCCGACCGCGTCTTCGTGGCACGAGGAGGCCGGTCCGAACGCGTCGAGCTGTCGCTGACCGGGCCGCAGGTGCGCGATCTGGTGGAGCGCATGCTGCAGGCATCCGGTCGTCGGGTCGACGTGAGCTCGCCGTTCGTGGATGCCTCGCTTCCCGACGGCTCGCGGCTTCACGTCGTCATCCCCGACGTCACCAGGTCGCACTGGGCCGTCAACGTGCGCAAGTTCTCGCGGCGCATCCGCGACCTCGGTTCGCTGGTCGGGCTCGGCACTCTGACCAGTCAGGCCGCCGAGTTCCTGAGCATGTGCGTGAGGGCGGACCAGAACATCCTGATCGCCGGCGCGACGCAGAGCGGCAAGACCACGCTGCTCGGCGCGCTGTTGGCGGCGGCGCGGCCGACAGAGCGCATCGTCACCGTCGAGGAGACGTTCGAGCTCGACCTGAAGGCACCGGATGTCGTCGCGATGCAGTGCAGGCAGCCGAGTCTGGAGGGCAGCGGCGAGATCACACTGCGCAGGCTCATCAAAGAGGCGCTGCGCATGCG
>JBQCJQ010000026.1:0-4743 GCA_051952615.1 Humibacter sp. | reverse complement strand
ACGCCTGGATCTCCCGCTTCGGCAAACGCGTCGGCCACTACGACGTGGTGTCGACCAGGTTCAGGGTGTTGCCGACCGACCTGGACATCCTGCGGCACATGAACAACGGGGTGTACCTGTCGATCTTCGATCTCGGCCGGTTCGACCTGCTGCACCGCAGCGGTATCTGGCAGATCTTCACCGAGCGCGGGTGGTATCCGGTCGTGGCGTCCGAGACGATCACATTCCGCAAGTCGTTGCAGCTGTGGCAGGCGTTCACCGTCGAGTCGAGACTGATCGGATTCGACGACAAGGCGGTCTACATGCAGCAGCGCGCCGTGGTCGGCGGCGAGGTCTACGCCGAGGGGTTCATCAAGGGCAGGTTCCTGAGGCGCGCGGGAGGAACGGTGCCGATGGAGGAGCTGCTGGATGCCGTTGGCCGGCCGCCCTCGGACCTGCAGCTTCCCGCCTGGCTGGTGCGCTGGGGCGACGACGTGAAGCTGCCGCCGACGCGCGCACAAGCGCCCAGCGTGTGGGAGTGACGGGGATGTCGGCCGACGCGCATAGCCTGGTCGCATGACGATCGTCACCGCCGAACCCGCATCCGTGGGTGGCGGTGCGACCGGGCCGCTTCGCTCCGAGTACCGGCCCGCGCGACCGGTCGACCTGCGCAGAACGCTCGGCGTGCTCGGCCGTGGCGCGTACGACCAGACGACGATCTGGACGCCCGCAGGCGTGTGGCGCACCTTTCGCACCCCGGCCGGTCCCGCGACGCTATGCCTTGCGCAGCGCGGTGGCGGAGTGGATGTCGCCGCGTGGGGTCCGGGCTCCGAGTGGGCGGTCGACGGGGTGCCGCAACTGCTGGGCGCAGGGGACGACTGGAGCGCGCTCGACGTCGGCAGGCATCCGTTCCTGGTGGAGGTGTTGCGGCGCAACCCCGGGCTACGGCTCACGCGCACGCGGCGCGTGTTCGAAGCGCTCGCGCCGGCGATCATCGAGCAGAAGGTGACCAGCCTCGAGGCGTATCGCGAGTGGGCGCGCATCGTGCGCTGGTTCGGGGAGGTCGCGCCGGGCGTGGCCGAGGGCGTCGCGCCCCGCGAGCTGCGGGTGTGTCCGTCAGCGGAGACGCTGAGGCACGTTCCTTCGTGGGAGTGGCACCGGATCGGCGTCGACCCGACCCGGTCGCGCACCGTCGTCATGGCGGCACGCGTCGCCGAGGCGCTGGAGCGCACCGTCGACGACGACGGCGCGACGGCCGCGGCGAAGCTGCGCACGGTTCCGGGCATCGGCGTCTGGACGGCCGCCGAGACCCTGCAGCGGTCGCACGGCGACCCCGACCAGATCAGCGTCGGCGACTACGGCCTGTGCAAGGTGGTCGGACACGCGCTCACCGGATCGACGACCGACGACGACGGCATGCTCGAGCTTCTGCAGCCGTGGGCCGGTCAGCGTCAGCGCGTGGTGCGTCTGATCCTGCTCTCCGGTCGTGGCCCCGAGCGGCACGGGCCTCGCGCGACCATCACCGACCACCGTCGGCGCTGAGCGCCTCGCACTGCGCGGGTGAAGCCGGAGCGGAACGCGGGGTGCTGGCATCCGTTATCCCCTAGCATGCGACCATGAGTTCGAAGAGCAAGCAGGGTTCGCGCCAGGGATCGCAGCATCACGAAGAAGAGGCGCTGCAGCTGAACCGCGGACTGTGGGGATGGCTGGCCGGGCTGATCACCCTCGTGGTGGTCGCCTTCCCGATCTCCGCGTCCTTCGCCTTCGCGACCAACCCCGCAACGCGCTCCCTCTTCGGCTCGCACCTCTCGGGGATGTCGGCCGCCGGGTTCTCCGCCTTCTGGTGGATCCTGACGCTTCTGCTGCTCGCGCTGCCCTTCCTCGTCGGATTCGGCATCGCGAAGCTTTCGGGCAAGTGGGTCGGCATCATCGGCGTGATCATCGTGATCCTGGTCGTCGGCCTCGTCGTGCTCGGCAGGATGTTCGCCTTCTAGTCCGGATCGGACGGATCGATCGGCGCGTGGTGGTCGAGGTTCACGACCCCGTGCCGCCAGTAGCCCTGCACGTCCAGCTGATCGGGTCGCAGTCCCACCTCGTGCTTGAGGTACCGACGCACGGGTACGAGGGCTGAGGCCTCGCCTGCCGCCCAGACGTAGACATCCTCTGGATCGAGGTCCAGCGACCGCACCGACTCGAGCAGCTGCTCCGGCCCGTCCGAGCGATAGAGCCACTCGACCGACGCGCGCCGGAGCTGATCCGTGCTGAGGTAGCGCTCCACTTCTTCGTCCGCGACGTCGATGAGTGCGGTGATGTCGGTGGATGGCGGCAGCATGTCCAACCAGCGGGTGAGTGCTGGCAGCGCGGTCTCGTCAGCGATGAGCTCCACGTCGCCGACATCCTGGGGTGCCAGCCGCGATCCGCGGGGACCGGCGACACCCAGCACGTCACCCGGGTGCGCGGCGGCCGCCCACGCGGACGCGGGACCCCCTGCCGCGGCATCCACCGGCGCGATGCGCACGCCGTCCGGTTCGTGGAGCACGAAGTCGATGTCGAGCTCGGCAGCACCGAACGGCGCGGGGCGGAACTGGCGCGGCGTGTAGTCGCGGGAGATGATCGTGCCGCCACTCGGCCGCCGCAGCCCGTCGCCGGTCAGCTCCGGAACGGTGAGGTCACCGGTCGCCGGGTCGGGGAAGTACACCTTGACGTGGTCGGTGGGGCCGACGGCGGCGAAGTCCTCCAGCGTGTCGCCGATGAGGGTGATCCGCACGATCGACGGCGTGATCTGCTCCACGCGGTCGACCGTGAGTCGCCGCACTGCCATGTCGTGTCGCACGTGCTCGCGGGTTGCCATGCTCCGACGCTACGCCCAGGCGTGGTGCGAAATCTGCCACGAGACCAGCGAGGTCGATCAGGCGGTGTAGTGCTCGGCGATGTCGGCAAGCAGACCCTGTTCGGTGGGGGTCCACCCCAGAAGCTCCCTGGTGGCGGTGCTGGATGCCATGACATCCGCCCCGAAGAACTGGCCGAGCCACCCGAAGTGCTCGGTCGCCTCCTCTCGGGGGACCGACACGGTGGGCACGCCGAGGCCGTGGCCGATCGCCTCCGCGATCTCCTTGGTCGGGATGCCCTCCTCTGCGACGGCGTGCGTGATGGTGCCCGCCGGCGCCTTCTCAAGGGCGAGCGCCACCATGCGTGCGGCGTCGAAACGGTGCACCGCTGCCCAGTGGTTGGATCCGTCGCCGACGTACGCGGCCACCCCGCGTTCGCGGGCGATGCGAACGAGCACGGCCGAGAATCCGTGGTCGCCGGCCCCGTGCACCGTCGGCGAGAAGCGCAGGGCGATCGGTGCGACGCCGCGATCCGCGAAGCTCAGCGCGAACCGCTCGCTGCCGCCGCGCGGTGAATCCGGTCCGACGAACGGCGACTCGTCGTGCTCGGTCAGCACCTTGCCGGGAGCTGCACCCGCCAGGCCGGACGCGAACATGAACGTGCGACCGGAGCCCGCAAGCGCATCGCCGAACACCTCGAGCGCGGCACGCTCCGTGTGGCCCGACGCGGCGAAGTTGTCGAAGTCGTGCTTGAAGCCGAGGTGGATGACCGCGTCGGCGTTCTCGGCGCCCGAACGCAGCACGTCGAGGTCGTCCAGGCTGCCCCGAATCGGGGTGACCCCTGCCGATTGGAGTGCCGCGACGGAGGCATCCGAGCGTGCGATGCCGGAGACCTCGTGGCCCGCGGCGAGCAACTCGGGGACGACGGCCGATCCGATCCATCCGGATGCTCCGGTCATGAAGATGCGCATGATGTCCTTCTCTCGTGATGTCAGTGACTGACATGACTCACGATAGCAGTGATGTCAGAAACTGTCATCACTGTGCCGGCGGCATAGGATCGCCACATGGTCAGATGGGAGCCGGATTCGAGCGGAAGGCTCGGTCGCGCCGCGCTCGACCTCTACTCCGAGCGCGGCTATGAGCAGACGACCGTGCACGACATCGCCGAGCGCGCGGGGGTGACGGAGCGCACGTTCTTCCGCTACTTCGCCGACAAGCGTGAGGTGCTCTTCGACGGTACGCACGCGCTCGAGGAGACGATCGTGAACGCCGTCACCGCTGCGCCGGCCGAGGATTCCGACCACCCGGTGCGGCTCGCCGTCGAGGCGCTGCAAGCCGCGGCACCGTTCTTCGACGATCGATACGACTACGCCAGGCAGCGTTCTGCGGTGATCGCGGCGAACCCGAGTCTGCAAGAACGCGAGCTGCTGAAGCTCTGGTCGATGACGGCCGGCATCGCGACGGCGTTGAAGGCACGAGGGGTCGGCGAGGCCGAGGCCGATCTGGCGGCGGATGTCGCGGTGGTCGTCTTCCATCGCGGGTTCCAGCGGTGGCTCGTGGGCGACGGGCGCAGCCTTGGTCCGTTCCTGCGCGACGTGTACGAAGAGCTGGCCGCGCTGGTCGAGTGATGGTCTGGCGCATCAGCGGTCGTCGGACCCTATACGCGGGTATTACGCTTGCCGAATGCTGCCCGGGGCTTCCGACCCAAGCGCGAGCGGCTCGCCTTCGTCCGTGACGTCGCGGAACGTGGGGGCCGGTGCGCTCTGGCGCTCCCGCGCGCGTGAACAACGGGGGCTGCTCGCCGCAATCGCGGGAACCGTGTTCGTCATCGCCGCGCTCATGGTCGCGCTCGCCGGCATCGGGTCGCGGGCGCCGATCGAAGCGGTTCAGGGCACGATCGCGGCCGGTCCGACAGCCGACGTCTCGCGAACCG